>JAISRM010000081.1 GCA_031273645.1 Endomicrobium sp. | reverse complement strand
TTGAGACATTTTTAGACGACATTGCAAAGGGTATCAATTTATTCTTATTAACTACGCAGCATGATGCGGCTTTCCAATTACTAAGCAGCGGCCTAAACCATTAACAATTTTTTGCAAGGAAAACATACTATAGAGCATGCTTTCAGAAAAGCCTTAAAGCAATCTAAAAAAATATCGTCAATATTGTTACAAAAATATTTTTTTCATATAATGGGAATATGAAAAAACTTAAGATTTATTTAGACACATCTGTAATAAGTATGCTTGACCAAACTAAATCACAAGACAGA
Organism: Endomicrobium sp.; assembly: GCA_031273645.1. GTDB lineage: Bacteria > Elusimicrobiota > Endomicrobiia > Endomicrobiales > Endomicrobiaceae > JAISLV01. Next base: position 2,678 of record JAISRM010000081.1, on the reverse strand, counting down.
ATGGCTGATTCACAAAAACTTTGGACAAAGATTAAAAAAAATGAATTTGATGTTGTTCTATCCACCATTACGCTTGATGAATTAAATAAAAATAAACCTGACAAAAAAGCGAAGCTATTGCATTATCTTAAGCAAATAAAATATTCTCTTATAAGTATTAATGAGAAGTCGATAGAAGTTGCTTCACGTTTTGTAAATTTGGGTATATTAAAACAGAAAAGCTTTGACGATTGCCAACATATAGCTGCGGCAATCATTAGTGAATGTGATGTAATAGTGTCTTGGAATTTTAAACATATAGTAAACCATAAAACAATAGAAGGCGTAAAAGCAGTTACTGCATTAGAAGGATATGATGATGTTTTGATTTACTCGCCATCAATTCTTATAGGAGGGGAATAAAATGATAAAAAAAGTTAGAAAGCCGAGAATCAGCAAAGATTTTACTATGGACGATATTCGTAAAATACGCGATTGGCATTACAAAGTCTTAAAGAATGCGACTCCAAAAGAGATAATGAAGTATTACAATACTCCGGAGAATCTTCGGTATGTTGGTAAAAGCAAATAATTTAATGCGCTAATACAAAACTAAAAATATTGAAATATATTTAGATAAATTATTTAAGAAAAAAATAACGGATACAAGGGCATTAAAATGCCAAAAGCGAACTTGACGGAGGGCTACGAACATCCTTTTTTATTTATCCGTATCTCATATAAACACCATTAAAAACGATTTTAAATCATCCCCCCCCCTATTTTCACGACGGAGCGTCGTCGTGAAAAATATCAAGATTTTCTTTAATTTTATTCCTGTGTTTTGTTAAATTTTAGTGATATTATTAACGTGGATCACTTTCGCGTGACAGGCTTCGCCTGTTTTATGGGACATGGACTGTGTCTGTTTTATTTGTGTCTGTCATTCCCGAAAATATTAATGATCTTTTCTTCCTAAGCAGCCTGCACCCGAATGTTTCTATCGGGTGGTCAGACTTCGTCTGTTTTATGGAACATGGACTGGGGCTGTTTTGTTTGCGTCTGTCATTGCCGAAAATATTAATGATCTTTTCTTCCTAAGCAGCCTGCACCCGAATGTTTCTATCGGGTGGGCAGACTTCGCCTGTTTTATGGAACACAGCCCGCGCCTGTTTTGTTTGTGTCTGTCATTCCCATGAAAATGGGAATCCATGTTTACTAAAAAATTCTTTTTACATCTCGTCTTTTAAAAGAAACAATGTTAGAAACTATATTAACATTAAACATGGATTCCCGTTTTCACGGGAATGACGGCGAGAGGCAGTTCTCCCCCGAATGTCTCTATCGGGGATTCATGTTGTCAGTTTTTGGCTCAGTTTTGCGCTATTGACAAGCCAAAAATATGTAGTATAATATTGTTGTAGAGAAGAACATCTCGCAGAGGCGCGAGATGGGTAAAATAAAAAAAGCCTCAAATGGAAGAACATCTCGCAGAGGCGCGAGATGGGTAAAATAAAAAAAGCCTCAAATAGAAGAGGTCAATAAAAGTCCCTTTAAAAAAGAGGGGCTTTTATTTTGTGAAAACAAATGCAATATGTATTCTTATCAACTCAATTCTATCAACAATACAACTCTCATGATTGTCCTGAAATAGAACAAAAAATTGATCGTCCATATATTATGTTAATTGTTAAAATAGAAAATTTAACTTTTGCAATACCTTTTAGGTCAAATATTCGCCATAAATACGCTTATATGACCGACAAAGTAAATGCCTGTGGGATAGATTATTCAAAAGCTGTTGTAATTTTAAATCCTAATCACATTGATACTTTGAGAAAACCGATTATTCGTCCGCAAGAGCATAGAGCTTTGCGAGGGAAAGAGTATGTAATATGCAAGGATTTTTCAAAATATTTAAAAGACTATAAAGAGGCTTTTAAAAATAATTTTCAAAGAGCCGGATATTTGTATAGATTTTCAGCCCTTCAATATTTTCATAAAGAATTAGGTTTGACTTACAACGATAAATAACATATATTTTTTTTTGCGCGGGGCGCAACCACTGCTGGATAGCGGAGGTTTCGCCCTTTCTTTTATTGTTTTAAATTTATTCCTAACAAAACTTACTTAAGTATTTTTCAAAAGCCGGGAAGCCAAGAGATAGAGCTTTAACCTGCTCATTACTGAACTTCTTTAATATTCTTTTATTCCTATTTTCAAGGTCTGTCATCAACCCAGAGAAAATGGCAGGCTTCGCCTGTTTTATGGAACACAGCCCGCGTCTGTTTTGTTTATGTCTGTCATTCCCATGAAAACGGCAGGCTTCGCCTGTTTTATGGAACACAGCCCGCGTCTGTTTTGTTTATGCCTGTCATTCCCATGAAAATGGGAATAGCCGCCGCTGTCATCCTCGCGAAAGCGGGGATCCATGTTTAATATTAATATAGTCTCTAACATTATTTCTTTTAAAAACGAGATGTAAAAAAGAATTTTTTAGCAAACGTGGATTCCCATTTTCATGGGAATGACAAACCGGCGGGGACAAACGGACGGACGAAACGGCTGGGAATGACAAACTTTGAGACATTTTTAGACGACATTGCAAAGGGTATCAATTTATTCTTATTAACTACGCAGCATGATGCGGCTTTCCAATTACTAAGCAGCGGCCTAAACCATTAACAATTTTTTGCAAG
>JAISRM010000080.1 GCA_031273645.1 Endomicrobium sp. | reverse complement strand
AAAAAATCCCTTTGTCAGTTTTCTATGTTTTTATAATACCGTAATCGTCGTCAAACCATTTAATAAGTGTCACACAGACGCCTCTCTCAGCAGTAACTTTAAAATCACAATCTATTTATTTCAAACATGTCCAATATGCATATATGCCTTTTGATTTATAATTAACACTTGAATTTTACACAAATTTTACTAATTTTTCAATCTATTTCTCAGATTTTTCCAATACAAAATCAAAATATTAAAAAAACAAAACCCAACAAACCCGCATTTCGTTTATATTATTGAACTTTATATATTGAAATGATTTATCAATTTCCGCAAAGTTTGTCATTCCCATAAAAATTGGAATCCACATTAATAATATAACTAAAATTTAACAAAACATCGGAAAATAAACATGTCTTTTTACATTACAAAAAAATACAAGATGGGGCGGCCTCTGCCGTCCAGTAACGGCGACCCGCCTTGCAAAAAAAGAGAGAGGGCGAAACCTAAGCTATCCAGCAAAGGTTGCGCCCTCCGTAACATGAGTATAGCAATGTTACCCGTTTAAGTCAATTAGTCTTTTATCTTTTGTAATAATAAGCAATCTATTAACATTTCTAATAAGCGCAAATTGTTTTGTTATTTGAGAAACGCATTTATCGTTAGGCATTTTTGTCCTTCTCAAATCAAAGATGATATTTTTAGATTGTTTTAAGGCTTTTCTGAAAGCATGCTCTATAGTATGTTTCCCTTTATTTTTAGGAGCTTTTATTTCCCAAAAAAGTCCATCCATTTTTATATCCGGAGTTTTAGCGCCTTTTTCATATATGGGAGCAATAAACGTAACATCTTTGCCAAGTTTATTGAAAAATTTAGCAGTTTCAAGTTCGTGCGGTTCAGGGCTAACATCGTAAGGAATAATAGTTTTGCCAAAATTTTTCATAAACGGATTATAACAAATCTTATAACAATAATTGAGATTTTAGTCGCCGATATAACACAAATAACCTCCCAACGCCAGCGGCTTTTGCCAAAGAGTTTAAATGTTTATCAGCAAAAGCATTCATTAGCAGCCTGCGCCCGAGTGTCTCTATCGGGTGGGAATTGTTTGTTTTGTCATTCCCAGTTCGTCAGGCTTGTCATTCCCATGAAAATGGGAATCCACGTTTACTAAAAAATTCTTTTTTACATTTCGTCTTTAAAAGAAACAATGTTAAAAACTATATTAATATTAAACATGGATTCCCATTTTCATGGGAATGACAGACCGAAAGACATTTTAAGACGACAGACTGTGTGGTCTGTTATTCCCGTCAGTTCATCCGCCGTTTTTGTCATTCCCGTGTTTTTAATATTTATTCTTCCTTAGCAGCCTGCGCCCGAGTGTTCCTATCGGGTGGGAATTGTTTGTTTTGTCATTCCCATTTCGTCAGGTTTGTCATTCCCATGAAAATGGGAATCCACGTTTACTAAAAAATTCTTTTTTACATTTCGTCTTTAAAAAGAAATTAGGAATAAAAGAACATTAAAAAATTTCTAAACATGGATTCCCGTTTTCACGGGAATGACAGACACAGACAAAGTCTATCGTCTCAAAACGTCTTTAAATTTGTCATACCTATCGTCTTATCCATCGGTTTAGTCTCCCCCATCAGTTCGTCCCAACCCAGTTTGTCATTCCCATGAAAATGGGAATGACAGGCATAAACAAAACAGACGCGGGCTGTGTTCCATAAAACAGGCGAAGCCTGCCCATTTTCTCTGGGTTGATGACAGGCACAAACAAAACAGACACTGGCCGCCAATCCCATAAAACAGACGAAGTCTGTCGTTTTTCAGTTTGTCATTCCCGCGTTTTTAATATTTGTTCTTCCTTAGCAGCCTGCACTCGAGTGTTTTTATCGGGTGGGAATCCACGTTTACTAAAAAATATTTTTACATTGAGTTTTAAAAAAGAAATAATGTTAGAAACTATTATTAATATTAAAAATGGATTCCCATTTTCATGGGAATGACAGGCACAAACAAAACAGACTCTGTCTGCGTTCCATTTTTCATGGGAATTGTTGCATAAAAAAAGGATATACTTAAGCGTATAAGGGGGTTGGAAGATTGAAGGGGAATGGGGCTTAAAGCCCGATGTCATCAGAATCTCCAACTCCGACAGGTAAAGGCTTGATGGGTTGCAGATGCCTAAATGTTAATTTAGCGCATGCCAACAATTGAAAGCAAGAAGCCAATTACCAATACTCTTAAGGAGGCCTAAATGTCAAATACCTTATACGTTAACTTTATCGGCATTGATGTGTCAAAAAACAATTTGGACGTCTATGAAACAAGAACTAAAAAGTCTTATCGTATTACAAATGATGCTAAAGGCATTAAAAGTCTGTTAAAAAACTTTAGTCCAAGTAAAGATTTATTAGTTTTGATAGACTTAACAGGCGGATATGAAGCCGCTATAGTTAATCATTTCTATAAAAAAGGCTATAATGTTCACAGAGCTCAAGGACGTAAAGTCCGTCAATTTGCCGCAAGTTTTGGACAGAAAGCCAAAACCGACAGAATTGATGCTAAAATGCTTACAATTTATGGTGAAAAAATGCAAGAAACTTTAAGACTTTACACTGTTGATTCAAACGAAATATTAAAAGAACTTATAAGCCGTCGTGAAGACTTAAAGTCAATGCTGCAAAAAGAAAACAATCGCAAAGCTCATTTTGCCGATAAAATCATGCAGCGTTCTATAAAGAAAACAATTGCATTCTTAAAAGAGGAAATCGCAAATGTAGAAGAAGAAACAAAAGAACGCATAAAGAACAATCCGGAACTTAAAGAAAAAGCAAAGGCTATCAGCTCAGTTAAATCTGTCGGCTTAAAAACAACTATGTCTTTGCTTGCCGCGCTGCCTGAATTAGGCAAAGCAAACCGCCGCCAAATCGCTGCTTTAGCCGGCGTTGCCCCTTATGCCAATAACAGCGGAACTATCCACAAAAACGCTCGCACTACCGCAGGACGCCCTATTGTCAAACAAATGCTCTTTATGTGCGCTCTTGGCGCAGTTAGAAACAATTGCGTATTAAAAGCCTTTTACGAAAAACTTTGCTCCAAGCGCAAAACAAAAATGGTCGCTTTAGTCGCTGTTATGCGTAAGCTTTTAATTATTTTAAACAACCGCTGCAAAGACTTTTATTTACAAAGATCTTTTACCTGTACTTAATTATTTCCTTTTTTCTTTCAACCTCTTTTCTCTGGGTTGATGACAGCGCAGACGAAGTCTGTTTACATCTCGTTTTTAAAAGAAATTAGGAAACCTTTCACCAATAAAATACAAATGCCCTTTATTCCCAAAGAGTTTAAATATTTATCAATGCCGGAGTATTTTTATTTTCATTTTTAAGTTCAGAGATTTCATTATTTCAAAAAAAGTATCAAGCGTGGGGTTGCCTTCATCGCTAAAAACTTTATAGAGATTTCGTCTGCTAAATTTTGTCTTTTTAGCAAGATTTGACATTCCTTCTGTCGCCATTGCTATTGTTTTAAGCCCTTTAAGTAATAATTCTTTGTTTTGGTCTTTCTCAAATTCAGAAAGAATATATTTTTTGTACTCTTGTAATTCTTTCGGGTTTTTTCTTAATCTTCTTACAAAACTTTCGTTAAAATCAGTTAAAGCAATTTTATTTCTCATATTATCTCCCGATATTTTCTTTTAATTTTCTTGCAGCGTCAATATCCTTTTGCTGTATGGATTTTAAGTTCAAACAACCCTTCTCCAAGTGACTTAATATGAGACGTTATCCCCAACGCTAATTTGTCTATTTCGCGGCTAACAATTTTAACCGTCTTAAAATCTCTTATACTACTAAACCATTCTTCAAACCAAGTAGTCTGCTTTATCTCTTTCATACACCCTCTATCATGCGCTATATAATACACAATTTGCCTGAGTTTGTCAACCTCTATTCTTTGCCAACGCAAAATCAAAATATTAAAAAAACAAAACCCAACAAACCCTCATTTTGTTTATATTATTGAATTTTATATATTGAAATGATTTATCAATTTCCGCAAAGTTTGTCATTCCCATGTTTTTAATATTCTTTCTTCCTAAGCAGCCTGCTTAGGAAGAAAAGATTATTAATATATTCAGGAAAGACAGAGCTTGAAAAACAGACGCAGTCTGAAAACAGACGAGGGTTGAAGACGTTGACAAAGACGCTGACTGCTTGCCAATATGTTGTAAATTTACTACACTTATGACGCAAGATGCAATGGGAGCGGATAATGAATATCATCACAAAAGTTTTAGCGACTGATGCTTTCCAAATATGGCTTGAAAATCTAAAAGATATGAAAGCAGTCGGAGTTATAAAGGCGAGGATAGAAAGAATTAAAAAAGGAAATATCGGAGATTGGAAGCGAGTGGAAGGCGTTAAAAATATATTTGAAGTAAGAATAGATGTCAGCAAAGGGTATAGACTTTATTATACAAAACGCGAGAATACAATAATAATACTTCTATGCGGCGGAGTAAAAGACACTCAAAATAAAAACATCAAAGAAGCAGAACATATATTAAAATATTTAGAATAGGAGCAATAAAATGAATATACTAAAAACAAAAAAATTTAAAGTTGCAGAGTTTAGCGATGCGGGATTAATTGAGAGATTAAGAAAAAATCCCAAAGAATTAGAACAATACATTGACGGTATCTGTGAAGATTTTTCTAAAACGCAAGAAATAGATGTTTTTTTAGAATGCTTAAAAGTAGCGGTTATGGCAAAACGCGGGAGCGCTACTAAAATAGCAAAGAGCGGAAAAATAGAAAGAACAAGTATATATAGAGCGCTTTCAAAAAATGCAAATCCCAGAATAGATACCTTGCAAAAAATTGTTAATGGTTTAGGCCGCTGCTTAGTAATTGGAAAGCCGCATCATGCTGCGTAGTTAATAAGAATAAATTGATACCCTTTGCAATGTCGTCTAAAAATGTCTCAA
>JAISRM010000033.1 GCA_031273645.1 Endomicrobium sp. | reverse complement strand
CCATTTTCATGGGAATGACAAACTTAAAGACAAACAAATTAAAAGACATTTTGAGATAACAGACTTCGGCTGATAGAATTTTTTAGCAAACTTGTATTCCCGCACGATAAAGACACTCGGGCGCAGGCTACTGAGGAAGAAAGAATATTAAAAACGCGGGAATGACAACACAGGCTTCGCCTGTTTTATTAATTGTTTTTTCAAGGTTTGTCATTCCCATGAAAATGTGACAGACTTCGTCTGTTTTATGGGATTGCCAGCCAGTGTCTGTTTTGTTTGTGTCTGTCATTCCCATGAAAATGGGAATCCACTTTTAATATTAATATAGTTTCTAACATTATATTTTTTAAAATTGAAAAGAGAAATTCGGTTTATGAACTATTTAAATCAAGATTGTATCGCCGCGCTTTCAAGCGCTTCAGGAAAATCAGCAATAGCCGTGATACGACTTTCGGGGGAAACTTCGTTTCATATTATAGAGCAAATATTTCAAACGAAACCGCGCGCGGATAAGTCTGAAACAGACAAATCTGCTTCAGACAAACAAATTAAATACGGACATATTGTTGACGGGAAAGAAAAAATTGATGAAGTTCTTTGCTCTTTTTTTAAGTCGCCAAACACCTACACGGGCGAAGATCTCGTTGAAATTTCCTGTCATGGAAATCCGTTAATAATCGGCGAAATTTTAAATCTGCTCTATAAAAACGGCGCGCGTCCGGCAGAGCCGGGAGAATTTACTTATCGCGCTTTTTTAAACGGTAAAAAAGATTTAACTCAGGCTGAAGCCGTGTGCGCTTTAATAACGAGCAAAACGCGGACTGCGGCAAAAGCCGCTCTAAATAATGTTGACGGGGAATTTTCCGCTAAAATCGGTCTGCTTAAAACAAAACTTACGCAACTTCTGAGCTTTATTGAAGTTTCTTTAGATCACCCCGAAGAAGACATCATGTTTTTATCGCGCAAAGAAAAATCGTTCCGTTTATCTTTTTTAATGGAAACAAACCAAAAACTTATTGATTCTTATAAAATAAGCCGCAAACTTCAAACCGGTTTAAAAGCGGCCATTATCGGCAAACCCAATGCCGGCAAATCTTCGCTTTTAAACGCTATCGTCGGCAAAAACCGCGCGATAGTTACGGAAATTGCCGGCACCACAACCGACACTATTGAAGAAATTATAGACTGCCGGGGAATTCCTTTAACAATAATAGACACTGCGGGCTTAAGAACTCATTCAAATAATGAAATAGAAAAATTAGGGCAAAACAAAACAAAAGAAACGCTGAAAACCGCCGATATTATAATTTGGGTTTTAGACGGGTCCGCGCCTTTTGACGATTGCGACAGAGAAATTGCCGCTTACTTAAAAAATGAAAACATTTCAGTTCCTCTGATAAAAACTATAAATAAAATTGATTTGCCCTCTGCTATCACGATCACCGGCGAAGCCAGAGTTTCTGCTCAAACGGGAAGCGGGATAACAGAACTGTTAGATAAAATAGCGGAGATTTCCGGAATTTGCGAACACAAAGAAGATTATTTAATGTTAAATTCGCGTCATTTTGCGGCATTACAAACCGCGCAAACCGCGTTAAGCAAAGCCAAGCAGCAATATTTAATTCAAGATGCCGACGAAATAGCGGCTTTTGAAATAAGAACGGCGCTGTCTGCCTACGACGACATTTTAGGCATCGATACTCAGACCGATATTTTAGACGCAATTTTTAAAAATTTTTGCATAGGGAAATGAAAATCATGGAAAACTACACGCAAAGCCAAGGAGTTAATGTTACTGTTGTCGCAAGAAACAAGTCTAAGATTATTGCTGCGCTGCTGGCATTTTTTCTGGGAGTATTCGGTCTGCACAGATTTTATTTGGGAAGAACGGCTTTAGGGTTGATCGACCTTATAATAGCGCTTCCCATTCACATTGTTTTGTTGATACTGACGGTAGGAATATGGGGTATAGCGCTGTTTTGCTGGCAGCTGGCGGTAACCATATATTATTTGGCGATAAGCGACACAACATTCGACAAAACTTACAATCCGCAATATTACAATGTTACAAACGCATAAAGACCGCTATGCGCCAAAAACACGGACAAAATTTTTTAACGGACTTAAACATAGCAAACAAAATCGTCGGCGCAGCTCAATTGTCGCCGAATGACAGCGTCGTTGAAATCGGACCCGGAAAAGGCGTTTTAACAAAACTTATACAGCCTTTGGTAAACAGTTTAACAGCGGTAGAAATAGACAAAATTCTTGCCGGCCAATTAAAAAATTATTACGCTTTTCACAATATAAATAACGTTGAAATTATAAATGAAGATTTTCTCAAATTGATCCAAATAAAAACAGGCGAAGCCTGCTGTGAATTGTCTCAAATAAAAACAGGCGCAGCCTGTGTAAAATTCATTTCTAATTTGCCTTACAATGTCGGCACGGCGATAATCCAAAAAATTTTGCCATTACCAAACTGGACTACAGCCGTTTTTATGCTTCAAAAAGAAGTTATACAAAGGCTTGCGGCAACCCCCGGCGCAAAAGAGTACGGATACATATCAATTTTTACGCAGTTTTACGCCCAGCCCCAAATTTTGTTTGACGTCTCGCCGAAATGTTTTACCCCTGCGCCTAAAGTTATGTCATCGGTAATCAAACTGACAAAATTAAATTCCGCAAAACCTGACGAACGTTTTTTTCCTTTTATAAAACACGCTTTTTCCATGCGCAGAAAAACAATATTAAACTCTCTAAGCTCTTTTTTAAACATTGAAAAATCCGCCGCCGCAGAAATTTTACAAGCTTGCAAAACAGACCCTCAAATCAGGCCGGAAAAACTTACTTTATCCGATTTCAAAAACATTTGCAGCAATCTGCCCTCTTAAAAAACTTCAACAAATTAAAATCAGACTGAGACGGGAAAAATGTAAAAATATCTTAAACTCAAAAAATGAGGTTTAAGGTATAAAACAACCGCATAAAAAGTTCAGCAGTAAACAAGCGGCAGAAATTTTGCGCAAGTATGACGAAGAATTGCCAAAGCGGTGAATTTAATAATATTTAATGATAAAGAAAAGTGGTCAAAACCCCCGTCCCTTTGACCACTGTTTTACCGTCCAAATACGTACCTCACTCCTGCATTTGCGGTTATGCTCTCATATTTTTCTCCGGCATATATCTTTACATTTGCAAATATTGTCCAATTTTTTCCTGCCTGCGCTTCTCCTCCTAACCCTGCGCCTATCATTGCTTTTCCTTCTTCTGTTCCTCTGCTTTTAAATTCTTCGCTTCTTGCCTCAAATACGCTCTCTATCTCCGGTCTTTCTCCGCTTATTAAATATTTTCCTTCTATCTCTGCATATCCCAACCATATTCCTTTTATATATTGCGCTCCCGCTCCTATTCTTGCTGATGTCCTTACATAATTGCCGCTCTTTATTTTTAAATTATATATTCCGCCCTCTTTCTCTTTTATTTCTCCATAATTCGCGTTTGCCGCTTCTATTGCTCCGTATGGTCTTATTTTTATATTTTCTGTCGCCCAAATATTTAGCGCTCCTTCTATGTCTGCGTTTATCGTTATCGCTTCTATATTTCCTTTTGCTTTTTCGCCCATTACCGCTCTTTGCGTTTCAAACTTATCATAACTTCCTAATGCCATCGCTTTTATTTCCCAGCTCTCTTTTATGTATCCGCCGTATATTCCTATTCCGCTTTTTACTGCGTCCGCTTTGTTTTTGCCTTGCTCTATATTGTCCTGATTTAATCTTGCATACGCTCCGTACATTATGTTTTTGTCTTCGTCGTATCTGTCTATTCCCGCCATTACTCCTATCGATTTATCTTTATAATTTTCCGGCGATTGCGCGTCTTCTTTAAATATTTCTTCACCGCCTTTTGCCTGCAGCCATACTCCGTTGTTTGTTTTTTCGCCTTTATGATTTTTTATCTTGTCATATATCTCATCTGACGGACTGTCTGCCGCCGCGTTTCTTATCACATTTGCTATGAAATATCCCGACGTATGCGCTAAAAATGACAACACGTCTTTTCTGTCCTGCTCGTCTGCGCTTGTTCTCTTTTCTTCCATTTCCGTTATTATCGCCGCAAACGCTCCCGCATTTTCTGATATTGTGTCAAATACTCTTGCCGTCTCACTTTGATTGTATGTCAATCCTAACATTGTCTCAAATTCGCTCTTATACAAACCTGTTACAGACAATATTATTTTGTCGCTCAGATATTTTATTTCATAATTTAACTTCTCCGCGTTCATTATCCCGCTGCTTGCAAATACTCCATACACTCCTCCCGTCGCTGACAGTATCTCATATTCCACTCCGCTTGTATAATCGCCTACCATTGTCTTTATATCTAAATTTCCGCCTACAGTTGCCGACGACGCCGTTACTTTATCATTTTTTCCGTCTGCCATTACGTCTATCTTTAAATTTGTTTCGCTGATAAATAATCCTGTCAGCTTTATTTCTTCGTCCGTTCCGTTTTGCATGTTTATTGCTGCGCCTTGCGCTTTCAATATTCCGCCTGTGTATTTGCTTCCGCTTTCTATTTTTATTACTCCGTTTGTTGCGTTTAATTCTCCTATATCGTTCTTGCCTCCAAGACAAAGCGTTCCTTCTCCTGTCTTATTGATTATTCCCTCTCCGTTTATACCTCCGCCAATTATTACATTGCCGCTTCCCGTTATGTTTATCGTCGATCCTATCGCATTGTATATATCGTTATCAACTCCGCCTGCAGTGTTTCCGGCAAATATTATGCTTCCCGCAGACGCTAAATTTAATACTCCCGCATTGTATATCGCTCCGCCTTTTTCATTTGCCGTATTGCCGCTGAAATTTATATTTGCTCCGTCGAACGTAAACACTGAAGAATTTGCATGTATCGCTCCGCCGGAACCATTTGCCGCCGTATTTCCGCTGAAATTTATATTGTCTGCGCTAAACGTAAATTCTGAGCTATGGGCGGCAATTGCTCCGCCGGAAGCGTTTGACGCATTAGCGCTAAAGTTTATATTCTCTGCGTTAAATGTAAACGTCGACGGAGTAAATACATATATTGCTCCGCCGTCATCAAGCGTTTTATTTCCGGCAAACATTATATTTCTGACGTCAAACGCCATATAAGAATCCTGCGCAAAAATCGCGCCGCCGCATTTGTCCGTCGAGTTATTGCTAAAGTTTACAATGTCTGCGGTAAA
>JAISRM010000287.1 GCA_031273645.1 Endomicrobium sp. | reverse complement strand
TAATCGGAATTAGACTGGGCAAGCCCCACTTTGCTTTCTTTTGAATCTACAAAATATGCAAGATCGTCTAAAAGCGCAAATTTAACGTCGTAAGTTGTGGTCTCAACCCTTCTGCTTGCGTCAACTATGGTCGAGGGATCGACGCGCTCGTTGTTATATGAAGCTTCAAGGGAATTTCCCCACAGGCTCCACGACATTCTCAATGCGACAGTCCATGATAATCACCCCAGACGCGCTTTTTAGCGGATTGAAACGTTTTTTTCCAAAATTTCACTAATTCCTTATACTCTGCGTCAGTTTCAATTTCTACAATTTCCCCAGTCAACAACTTCTCTATTAATTTACTTTTCATTTTTTTTCTCCCTTGATTTTTTTCCCCAAGAGAGCTATAATTTCTTTAGCCCTCTTGGGTTTACTGATTTACTTCTGTGAGAGCCGCTTAGCGTTACTGCGCTGAGCGGTTTTCGATTTATGCCGTTTTGGGCTGCTCTGCCCTACAACATAAATCCGCTGTAACTTTCATAATCACCCCAGACGCGCTTTTTAGCGGATTGAAACGAAAAAGCAATGGGGAGCAAAGAATTTGAGTTATTTTATAAATCTGTGCAATCAACTACGACGACATTTAATAAATTGCTTAATAATTCAAAAGTAAACAACAGTAAAATAATTTTATCCGAATATGTGAGAGGCTTTGATGTTGACAGACCCAAAAATGGAGCATATTTTGAAGCTATTTCAAAGACTATAAGTATGCAAAAAAACACAGAAGAATTTATACGTTTATATAAAATTGATGTAGCAAGAGGATGGTTTCCAAGAGGAACAACGGCTGACGATGTTTTTTCGCATGAGATAGGACATGCAGTATCTATGTCTAAAATAAAAAACAAATTAGATTATTTAATCGAGATTGGCAAATTAAACAAAATTGTTGATAAAGCTTTAATGGAACTTTACGGCAGAAAGGAAGGAAAAGGATTTTCTAACGAAGAAAAAGCGATGTTAATTAAAAGCGGATTATCCGAATATGCTACTAAAAACTCAGCTGAAACAATTGCCGAAGCGTTTGCAGAATACAGTAGATTTGGCATTAATGCGCGTCCATTGGCAAAAGCTATTTTACAAGAATGGCAAAAAACTTTAAGCGAATATGAACAGAAGCTTTTTCAAATAAAAAAATAATTACCAAATTTCAATACGTCCTTTTTTGGAAAAGGGGATATGATTTAAATATTCTTTTGTAATTTGTTTGGCTTTTTGAAATTTGTCTTGAATATCTTTTGGCGCATTAGGTTTTAATTTCCAGCTTCTAATTTCAAGTGGTTTAAAACCAAATTCTAAGTATTCGGATATTTCGTATATCGGCGGCATAAACATAAAAATCCCCTTTTGCAGCTTTTAAATAGTTTGTCGTGTATGAAAGCTTAAATAGTATAACAAGAGGAAAGAGTAAAATCAATAGTTGAAAAGAAAGGAGCAAAAAAATGAATTTTAGACAGAAGTTAGAAAGAGAAAGAGCGGGAAACATTTTATTCCCGCAAATGAGATTGGGAATATTTTGCCATTACACGCCTGAAGAACAGGCGGAATTGGACAAAATAAAAAAGGAAGCGGAACTTTCGGCGGCAAAAGTTAAAGAGCTTGAAGAGAAGCTAAAAACTAACCCGCCCGCGCCGAATCCGCCGAATCCTCAAACAAAGACGCTTGAAGAACAGGAAGAGGAAAACAGAAAGCAGAAAGAAAAGATTGACGCAGAGAATAAGAAAATAGAAAGAGCCGTTGAATTTAATTTTTCCGTAGAAAAGTTTGCGGCTGAAAATATTGATATTTTGGGCGAGGAAACAAAAAATATCATCGAGCTTGCAAAGGGCAGAACGTACGCAAACAGCATTGAAAAAGCAAACGAATTAAGAGCGTCGATCATTAGCAAATTCTTCTCAGCGCAGGAAAACATTGACGCATTACAGACCGATAAAATGAAAGGCAAGGCTGCGGAGTTTTTAGGCTTTGCGCAGGTAAAGAAAAATGAGACTTCAGCAGAGCATTGGGATTTACTTGAACTTGCCGTTGCAAATCTTAAAAAAGACAAAAAACACGAAGAATTATTAAAAGGTGAAAAAGGGATAGAAACAAACGATTTTCAGAAGAAGTACAAAGAAAGATTAACGGAAAAGACGATTAATTATTATAATCACCCCAGACGCGCTTTTTAGCGGATTGAAACCGCTTCCGGCGGTATTGCTCATATTTGTCAGCGTCCCCATTGTTTTCGCATATCCTGCCTCAATAACAGCCTTGAACGCTTTGACACCCAAAGAACCTTTAACCTTAAATATCTTATTATCAAGCGCATTGCTTATTGTAACAGCTTCGTTGAAAGCCATTGAAACTTCATAAGAACCGTTCTTTAAAGCGGTCTTAATATTTTTTCTTAAAGAAGCGTAAAGAGCATTTGTTTCCCTGAGCTTTTGGATTTGCCATGCCGAAGAACTTGTTATTTTAAAATTCATCTTTGCAATGCGCCGCGCAAATAATCACCCCAGACGCGCTTTTTAGCGGATTGAAACAGCCTGCTGCACTTCGCCCTTGATATTTTTTCCGTCATAATCACCCCAGACGCGCTTTTTAGCGGATTGAAACGCGTAATACAATAATCAAAGCCGTCAGGCTGTCCCATAAAACAAAATACGTTATAATATTTCAGTTTTGCGGCTAAATCTAATATGCTGTATATTTTTTCTTTTTTTTTATTTTTACAACACAGAGCAAATTTGCCATAAACAGCTGTCACTGTATGCACGCCGGCGCTCTCGTCGTCAAATTGTAATTTGTCGCCGGTCTCTAAATATCTGCATTCGATCTCATTGCCATTCTCTTCTATTTCAAAACAATCGCAGGCTTCTCTATTTAGCTTAATAATGCGCATGCGCGCATTGCAAACGTAACAATTTCCGACAAAGCCGTTTCTGCAATGCGCGCAATCTCTGCAGGCAATATCATTCTCTGTTTCTAATTTCACGCTGATTGTCCTCATTTTCTCTTTCGTCGCAAGACTCTATCACAATCCTTTGTATCGCTTTTATTATTATTTTGCTTACAAGAGTCGTACGAATAGCTTCGCACATCTTGGAATGCAAGAAACACATAATCACCCCAGACGCGCTTTTTAGCGGATTGAAACTGAAATAGGCGGTTATTTTCTCACCCAGAGTATAAATTTTAATTCTGCGCTTGCAATACCTGACACCGTGCAGTCTATAGGCGCAAATTTCATGTTTAACTGCTATGCCTTTGCGCAGCCTGTCAGATTTCCCGGACCTAATCCTAAAAATAATAATATTTTTGCCGTCAATGAGATATGCATGCAGGCTTGTTATAATCTTACAGAAATTGATTTTGCCGCCTGCGACGGAAGCGAATTTACCGATTTGCCGCTTTACATAGAAAGATCGTTTTCTTGTCATAGCGATTCGCCCGCCTATATTAACGGAGTAACGATCAAAGGCGAACATAAACAAGCTTTGTTAAATAAATATCCAAACAGCGCTTCATACGACTTTGCAAGAAGATGGATAATTTAGCAGACAAAAAAATTAAAAAAAATAATCACCCCAGACGCGCTTTTTAGCGGATTGAAACAGCGGCGCGGCTGTTTTTATCAAATTAAAATGATTCATTATTGCTAATTCGCCGCGCTTAACTAATATCAGATTATCGTTTAAAAAATTCTTTTTGTTGCCGTCTGCGAATATCACAGCATATCCTTTCGGAATCTTTTTTTTGTTTTGTTCTTCCCAAATTACAGCATGCTTAGCCCGCCACTTTTTTTTATCATCCGTTTTAACAAGCGTATATCCGGCTGTATCAATTCGTTCTGATCCCTTCGGTCTTATGTATGAAATATATCCTTTTTTGAAAAATGTATGTTCTATTTTATCTCGATACCATAGTTTTTTTCCCTTATTGTGCGGGGGATGATTTTTTTTGAACTGAAAATTTAACCCGTTTGTTAATTTGTTTTTCTTCAGAATGTTGTTAAAACAATGAAACGAATAATTGAAACCGAATTCCCGATTAAAAACGGCGTGTAAATCCGACCTTTTAACGCCTTTGATATTGCTTCTCAGGAACTCGATATGTTTATCATTTATTCTTTTTATATTTCGTTTCATCATCGCCCATATCCATTAATAGTTTTGGTATGTCCGTCACACCTATTGCCTTATCCTGTAATGCGTGCGCCTTCAAAACTAACTCCCCCGTTGCAATAATTTTAGACGCAACGTCCGCCACTGCGCCGGCGCGTTTGATCTCTTCGTTCAATTCTTCACCTTTTAAAGATTCGTCGGATAATCGCTCAAGTTCACAAAATAAATGATTATGCAAGTCAATTATTTTATTTTTCATTTCTCAATTCCTCTTTTATAATTTTGCAGTTCCTTTATTATGTTTTGCCTTTCGTCGTCGCTAATAGTTTGATCACCCGTATGATTTTTCATACTGTAACTGCCGTCCGGCCGCTCAAAAACAGTTATATGTCCATCAATAATAAAATAACATTGATTAGCCACAAACGGCGCAGCCCAAAGCGTTACAAGTAACCCCTGCGACGATAATAACCCCTTACGTTCTATTATAATCACCCCAGACGCGCTTTTTAGCGGATTGAAACATTTCGCCCGTTACGCGCATTGTAACGCTTTGGAAATAATTAGGGTTATTTGCAAATTCTAAGCCGGTTTCATTAAAAAATACTTCTGCTATTTTATCTCTAAAACCTTTTTGAATTTCTTGTAAAGCGTCGGCAAACTTTCTGTCTTTAGCGTCAAGCAGCTTAAACATATCGTCTAATTGATATTGCCCGTACTGCTCAATTAAACGTTCTCTAAGCTGCGGATCTTTGTACCAATTATAAATAGTCATTATCTGCGCTGCGTCTATTTCTTTTGTTATATTGACTTTTGCAGAGCTTTGAGGTATATTATTATTGCTAACCGCAAGAGCAGAAAGGGCGGCTGCCCCTTGAGAATTATTTCTCTTGGTTATGAGGACTTGCCCACCCTCGCGGTTAGCTCTTTTTATTTTTTTATCTAAAGTATCGTTTCCAAGTATCTGCCAGCCGACAACTTCATAATTTTCTTTATTTTCTGCAAGTTCTATAACGATTGAAACATTTTTTCCGTTTATTACATCTTTTTTTACAAATAAATAATAATTAGGTTTGTCTTTCGGTTTATCCCGTATTATTTCGTCGGCATTGTATAAAGCGTTTGAAATTATATCGTTATAGTCGTCAATAGCTAACTCTTTATGATTAGCTTTTTCTTTCTCAACAATATTTTTTTTAAGCAAAACTTTTTTATTTTTTTTACCTAAAAGCTCTAAGTCCTCTGCATTTAAATCAGGCAAAACAACATCTTTGTCAGGGTTTTTATAATATTCGTTTTTTGGCAATAAGCTTTTAATCTTTTCTATCGTTCTTTGAACAAACCCCCCGGCAACCGCCGCGTCTGCGCCTCTGTCGCGCAGCTTATATTTTGTGCGTCTTAGTTCTGCTAATTCGTCATTTATTTTACTTTCGGATTTTATTCCATAAATTTCCATAAACCGTTTTTTAAGCTTGTCAGTGTCTTTCCAATTTTGCGTGTCTTTATTGCTTTCGCTAAGAAGCAAAGAATATACTTCTTTTATCTTTGCGTTAAAAACGGTATTTAGCGCGTCTTCCCAATTTGCCGTTGTAAATAAATAAGCCTGCTCTGCTTTCGTTAACGGCTTGTCTTCCTCAATGCGTTTATGCAGCAGCGCTTGAAGCTCTGCAACCGCTTGTTCCCGCCGGTCAATTTTGCTTGCTAAAGAGTTTTCCCGTTTAGCTCTGCCGTCCGTCATTAGTTCACGCAAATCGTCGTAAAGCGATTTTATGGTTTTCGGGTTTTGCTGCGAAAGTCCAAAAGCTTTTATTTGCAAAACGGTATTTTTAAATTTATCCGCCGCGCTGAAATTATATTGAATATTGCCGTTTTCGTCTCTCATAGACTGCATTGTTTTTTCGTAAAGTTCTCTTGCTTGCGCTTTGCTCATTTTCCAGATATTTTGCGCTTCCTGCAAAAGCTTTTGAATATCAACGCCGTATTTAGCTTTTTTGGTATTGCCGCTTTTTGTGTAAATTTTCATTTTTAAAAGTCTGTCAACGGCCGCAGACGTTTTCATTATGTAATTTCTTTCTTCTGTTTCTTTTACTTGCGCTAAAACTTTGTCTATATTTGCAACAAGGCTTTTGTAATCGTTTATAGCAAGCAGCTGCCGGATAAAACGACCTCTGTCCTCAAGCGGCAAATGCGCCGTTAATCCGCTTACAATCTGCCTGAACATATACGGCTTTGCATTATCGTTTTCAAGGTTTTCTTTGGCTTGTTGTAAAATCTTTTTCTTTAAATAATTATAATCCATTGTCGGCAGCGGCTGCGCGTCGTCTATTAACGTTTCTGTAAACTCAACATTTTCAAGCGTTTTTAACGCATTCTCTATAGCTTCTATCGCTTCTTTTGC
>JAISRM010000234.1 GCA_031273645.1 Endomicrobium sp. | reverse complement strand
TTCTTATAGTTGTTGGGTTACTTGTGTTAAATGAAGAATCTTCTATACTATGTGAATTGCAAAAAGGGCAATTCATCTTTGTCTCCAATCATCTGGAGCATAAGTTTTTTTATTTTTCTTCAACTGTTCAACTTCCTCTTCAAGCTTCTTTATATATTTCTTTGCCATGTCAAGAGCTTCGTGGCAGTCAACAGTATTTCTGCCGACGATGTTATGATTTCCTTTAACATCTCTAACGTTACCGTGTCTTTCAGAAGAGATGAAGTAGCTTACATCTTTGCCTGTAGCTTCTGCGATTTTTTCCAGACTATCTATCTTTGGTATAGCTTCTCCATTTATCCACCTGCTAATAACCTCTTGTGCGCTTCCGATTTTTTTTGCTAATTGTTTCTGAGTTAGCTCAACTTCTTGCATCGCTGCTTTAATTTTTTTACCCACAGTTATTTGCATGAACCCTCCGTTATTTGACATTATGACCATTTAGTCAACATAGGTATTGCTCTATCAGATAATTTATTTAATTCCGCAGTAGTATAATCAATAAGTTGTTGGTTTTCTTGTTTCAATCCGCTAAAAAGCGCGTCTGGGGTGATTATTCGAAGCTCCTAAGTACGTGGTAAGAATTGCAAATAGTTTCAATCCGCTAAAAAGCGCGTCTGGGGTGATTATAACACAAACCGGAATATGTTTTAAGGGCGGCTTAGAGGCAAAGCGCGTAACGTCTCAGGAAGCCGATAATTTGAGGAATTTGCGGATTAAAGAGCTTGTGGCTTGCCTGCGACCACAGAAACGCTTTAAATGGCGCGATTAGGGCTATAGAAACGCTTCTTAAGGCGGGATTTACGCGTAATCATATCAATGCTTACGTGCTTGCCGGAAAAGATATAGAAGAAGAACTTGACAGAGCTAAGCAAATTTACAAAGCGGGTTGCATGCCGTTTGTTCGTTTCAATCCGCTAAAAAGCGCGTCTGGGGTGATTATCAGCGACCCGAACAACATCTAATCAATGCAAAAAAGTTTCAATCCGCTAAAAAGCGCGTCTGGGGTGATTATTTTGCGTTAAAAGAAGTAGTTGGCAGCGCAAAAAAAGTTTCAATCCGCTAAAAAGCGCGTCTGGGGTGATTATAATAAAAGAAGAAAACAGATTTGCAAGAATCCAGAGAGTTTTAGAACGCAGAAAAACACAGATTGTAAAGAATGCGATTGTCAAATATGATGGGAAAGACTTTAATGCGGGATATGCAATTAAGGATATTGAAAACTATATGACGGATTATATGCTTGGTATTGCAAAACCCGAAATAAGAATAAATGTCCCATTAAGCAATGCGGCAAAACAAGAGCTTTTATCGAATGGCTATACATCACATAAATTAAGAATTTTAGAAAAGGAACATGCGAACCATATAGTTAACAAACATTTATTAAAAAAGGACGACATCAAACGGCATACAGGGCATATAAGTTTTAACGAAATCAAAAAGATACCAGAAATCTTATTAACGACAATTCCGAAATTTTATAAAGCAAACGCGCAACATCCACACGACAGGTTGATTTACAGTGTTATTATTAATAAAAAACAATATAAATTAATTGAACAAATAGGCAGTGATAGAAGAGGAAAGCCGAGCTTAACTTTAACTACTTTTTATAAAGTGATTTAGGAAAATAAAAAGCTCCGTTCACCGTAGTGGAGTTGCACCACCTTGATCCCCTAAGCGGGCGCGATTACTAAGAGCAATAAAAGTATATAACAAAATCAACAAAAAAACAAGGAGCAAAAAAAATGAATTTTAGACAGAAGTTAGAAAGAGAAAGAGCGGGAAACATTTTGTTCCCGCAAATGAGATTAGGAATATTTTGCCATTATAGTTTCAATCCGCTAAAAAGCGCGTCTGGGGTGATTATTATTTTTTGTGAGAGTTTGCGCCTTGATATTTGTTGTTTCAATCCGCTAAAAAGCGCGTCTGGGGTGATTATGAAATCCCCGCCGTCGCCAAAAATATCCTGAAGAGAATATTCAATAAATTGTTCCTGCGTCGGCAAAGCCGCGCCAAAATCATTAGCGGTAATGGCTCTGCCCTTGCCAAGCACTGAATTTATTTTCATTTTCAAATCTTCAAGCTCCGCAATCAGCGGCGCTGTGGCTGCGCTAATTGCCGCGTTAACGTCGTTAATGGTAATGTCCAAAACCCAAGCGCTGAAATAATATGACGTCCCGGTTTGAGGGCTGTAAGTTGAAATAAAATTCCTT
Organism: Endomicrobium sp.; assembly: GCA_031273645.1. Lineage (GTDB taxonomy): Bacteria > Elusimicrobiota > Endomicrobiia > Endomicrobiales > Endomicrobiaceae > JAISLV01. The sequence continues at coordinate 1,514 of JAISRM010000234.1, read as the reverse complement.
TTCCACTTTCCGACTATAGCGCCGGAACTCAGCCCTGCTGCAAATATAGTTAACACCTGTACTGAATTTATTTTCTGCGTGTCGTCGGCAGGATACGAATCGTAATACGGATAAACTTCCAACAGCCAATTCTGCGCTGCCCCTGTGCCGATATCTATAGGATAATCCGCCGGTTTAGTTTGTCCGGCGGGATTTGCCGACGCATTACCTCTGTATCGTCCATAATTAATAAAATTGGATAACAAACCTGTATAACTTCCATTGTCCTGCGCGTCGACATAATTTGCGTACTTGCCCGCAATGTTTTCTGCAATCTCTGCAGCTTCCTGCGCCTGTTGCTGCGCTTGCCACGCCGCCTCCGCCGCAGCCTGTTTCAATCCGCTAAAAAGCGCGTCTGGGGTGATTATGGAGCGGCTTGTTTCTTGCCGTTTCTTTTAACAGACTGTATATCTCTGTCGCAGAAACCGCACAAAACTATATCCCCCGCATTGTATTCAATTTGAAACGCTGCGCTTCCGCCTTGCATTTGCAAAATAGGAAAATCTTTCCAAATAACAGGTTCTATCGCTTTGCCGTCTGTATCCGTCTCCGGAACAAGATTTTTAACGTTTAATGTCTTGTCTTCATTTACAGATACAACCTTGCAAAGTTTTAATGTGTTGAGTTTTTCGAGCTTCAAAGAAATTAAATGCTCCATAAGATTATAAGAGTTGTTATCGGTGTATTTATTTTTTGAAGACTTAATCTCGTTCATAACATACTCCTATTATATAGATAACATTCTACGTCTTGTTCCCATTTTCCGCCCGGCATAGTTGATATGTTCGTGCTGACTTTTTTTACAATCCACGATCCCGACGATTTTGGAACAGAACTTACAATATTTACAACTCGTCCTATGTGTATTTGCGGATTATATATAGTCGTAAAGTTTAAACCGTTGCCTGTAAAAATAGGATATTTTATCATTCCGCTTGTTGACGATACCTCAATCAGCGTTGAATCAATAGGTTTGTCTTTAGGCGCAATTTGAACAATAAAATTTAATATGCGTTTCAATCCGCTAAAAAGCGCGTCTGGGGTGATTATGGAGTTCCCGTCATATGAATATTTCTGATTGCCATTGTTTCAATCCGCTAAAAAGCGCGTCTGGGGTGATTATTCAAAGCGGCGAAAATGTTTTAAACGTTAGAGGAAATGATATATCCGTTTCTATTTCCGCCGACGAGAATACTATAAATTATAATATTAATAAGTTCCAAGTCGCCGGCTATGCCTATCCCTACGGCGCGCATCTTGCAAACAGCTACGGAACGTATGCTTTATGGAGTGGTTCACCGACGAACGTCGGAATATGGGGAATCAATTCATTTAGAATATTTAAATTGGGCATATCAAGTAAATTTTTAAGGGGAACTTTTACAAGCGGTGAAACTTTAGCAAGGGATTTAATCCCCGTCCCCGCCGGCGATACACCGTTTCAATCCGCTAAAAAGCGCGTCTGGGGTGATTAT
>JAISRM010000178.1 GCA_031273645.1 Endomicrobium sp. | reverse complement strand
ATTTTTTAAAGAAAGTTTCCATGTCAGATAAGCGCTCATAAAGCCGTCTAAATCCCCGTCCATCACAAGATTGACCTGCGAAGTTTCATATCCTGTTCTATGGTCTTTTACCATTTGATAAGGCATAAAAACGTAAGAACGTATTTGGCTTCCCCATTCTATAGCTCCTTTTTCATTATAATGTTTTTCGTAAGCGGCGCGCTGTTTGTCTCTTTCAAACTCGTAAAGTTTGGCTTTCAGCAGTTTCATGGCCGTAGCTCTGTTTTTTATCTGCGAGCGATCGTTTTGCGACTGAACTATTATTCCCGTCGCCAAATGAGTGATTCTTACTGCCGAATCCGTTTTGTTTATGTGCTGTCCGCCGGCTCCTGAAGCTCTGTAAGTGTCTATTCTTATGTCTTTGTCTTCAATTACTATGTCTATATTGTCTTCAACTTCAGGGATAATATCGGCGGACGCAAAAGAAGTGTGCCTTCTTTTGTTTGCGTCAAACGGAGAAATTCTTACAAGCCTGTGCACGCCTGTTTCCGACTGCAAAAAACCGTAAGCGTATTCGCCTTTTATTATCATTGTAATGCTTTTAAGCCCGGCTTCGTCGCCGTCAAGGCTGTCAACGACTTCAACTTCAAAACCTTTGTCCTGCGCCCATCTTGAATACATTCTTGCAAGCATTTGAGCCCAATCGCAAGACTCTGTGCCGCCGGCTCCGGCGTGTATCGACATAATGGCGTTATTTTTGTCATGTTCTGCGCTAAGTTTTGTTTTAGTTTCAAAAGCGCTCAAATCTTTTTCAAGTTTTTTTGAACCTTCTTCTATATCTTTTAAAAGCGCCTCGTCGTCTTCAATAAGCGCAAGTTTTTTAAGTTCTGTTAAATCGGTAATTTGCGACATCATCCGGCTCCAAACTTGGATCTCGTTTTTTAAAGCGTCAAGAACTGACATTGTTTTTTTTGCATTATTTTGGTCATTCCAAAAATCCGGATCTGAAATTTCGCGTTCGATCTCTTTAATTTTTTTGCTCTTTGAATCTATATCAAAGAGACCCCCTTAAAAGCTCTATTCTTTCCTTTTGATTTTCAAGCATGAAAAACTCCCGTTTATATTATAAGAATGACCGCAAGAATAAATAAAACCGCCAGAGCGCAGATTTTTACGAAAACGTCTCCGTATTTTACATAAAACGTCGTAAAATCATTCTGTAAAAAAACTCCCTGCGCTACCGCTTTCTCGGATACCGGAGTTGCAAACGCTATTTTTCCGCTAGCTTCAACGATTCCCGAAACTCCCGAATTTGCCGAAACTATTACGGCTTTTCTGGTTTCAACAGCTCTGAAAACGTTCATCGTAAAATGCTGATACGGAGCGGCAGTGTCAAAAAACCACGCGTCGTTTGTGTGATTTGTAAGAACTTTTGCGCCGGCAAGACAAAACCGCCTTGAAATGTCGGCGTTAAAATTTTCGGAACATACGGCCGCTCCGGCGTAAATATCGCCGTATTTAAAAATTCTTGAGTCGCTGCCTTTAGAAAAGTCTCCTATTTCGTTTAAAACTCCAAACACCGCTCCCAGCCGTTTTCTAAAAGGAACATATTCTCCAAATGGAACAAGATGATTTTTTTTATGAAGCGCAAAATAGCCAAGCCCTTGCGGATCAAATGCAAATGCGGCGTTAAACATTCTTCCGGTACCGTCGGAGTAAGGAGCTCCCATTAAGTTTAGGCCTCCAGCCGCCTTAGAAATGTTTTTTGCCGCGCGGTAACTTCCGTAGCCGAAAGGCAAAAAATCGGGCAGTACCGTTTCCGGCCAAACGGTTAAATCTGGCTTAAATGTTGCCGCTCTTTGCGCGCATTCTTCAAGGACGGATAAAATTTCGCTTCTGTAAGCCGCATCCCATTTTTTATATTGATCAACATTAGGCTGTATTATAACCGCAGAAAATTCTTTGTCGCCGTAAAATCTGAATTTATCAAGTCTGTATGCTCCAAAAACGCAAAGAACCGCTGTAAGAAGCAATGCGGCATACATATATTTGTTTCCGTGTTTGTCTGATATCCAAGAGTAAAACAAAGAGTTGCATAAAATTATTATGAAAGAAATTGCGTAAACTCCGGCAAATTCCGCCGTCTGTATAATTTCGCTGAATTTATACTGCGAATATCCTACAAGCAGCCACGGAAAACCCGTCAAAACATAAGTTCTTGCATATTCAAGCAAAACCCATAAGGAAGCCGCAAACAAAGCAAAAATCCACGACGAAAACAAATATTTTTTTGCAATTGCGCACAAAAAGCCCCATATTCCCCAATATAACGCAAGATAAAACCATAATGCGCACGAAGCCGCCGCCGCCTGAAAATAAGAGCCCGTATTAAAGTTTATCATCACGACAAGCCAATATAAACCGAAAGCGTTAAAAAGAAATCCGGTAAAGAAAGCGTAAAAAAACGATTCTTTAATTCCCGATTTCATAATTACGCGCAAAAGCGGAGTAAAAGAGATCCAAATTAAAAAGAAAAAGTCCGCCTTGGGAAACGCAGCCGCCGAAGCGGCAGCGCAAACGGCGCAAAGCAAAACGTTTACAACGAAATTATTATCAATTTTTTTTAACGCCACTTTTTTTGACGCACCTTTTATAAATAACTGCCGCGGCAAATACCGCTATGAAAAGAACGCAAAGCGCTGCAAAAACGTCGCCGTAAAGCATGTAAAAAGTTTTATAATCGTTTTGAAAAAACGTTCCCGTCAAAAGCTTTCTTTCATAAACTTTCGTCTCGGATATTATTTTGCCTGCGGCGTTTACCGCTCCAGAAACGCCGGTATTTGCCGCGATTATCACGTCTTTTCTGCTTTCAACCGCGCGAAAAACGTTTGCGCAAAAATGCTTATATGGAGCCGAGGAATCAAGAAACCACGCGTCGTTTGTATGATTGGTAAAAACTTTTGCTCCCGACAAAATAAAACGTCTTGTTATATCGGGATAAAAATTTTCAGAACAAATAAGAGCTCCTATATAAAGCTTTTTATCGGTAAAAACTACGGTGTCGCTTCCCCTGTGAGAATCGTCGTTTCTGTCGTATATTCCCATTCGCTCTAAAATAGATTTGCTAAACGGAATATATTCGCCAAAAGGAACAAGATGATTTTTAGCGTGAGCCGCGGCATAAGCGCCTTTGCCGTTAAAATAAAAAACTCTGTTGTAAAGCTTTCCATCGCCGTCAACGGAAGGAGCGCCGATAATGTTCATTCCTCCGGCTTTAGCCGCAATCTTATCGGCAAACACATAAGATGTTATATCGTTTGGAATAAGATTTATTATTTCGCTTTCCGACCATAATACGACGTCGTGTTCGATTTTTGATATTTCGTCGGCAAAAATTTCTAAGCCGGCCGTAAGTTCGTTTATGTGGGAATTGTCAAATTTTTTGTACTGCTCGACATTAGACTGCGCAGCGACAAATTTATACGGCCCGCTGCCGAAATTTTCAAAAGCAGGATATCTTGCGGCGCCAAAAATTAAAAGCGCAAAAAACACGGCGGCTGCCGCCGCAAAATAACGTTTTTTCCTGCGCGCAAAACCAAAATAAAGCAAAACGTTTATAAACATTATCGCAAAAGAAAGCCCGTAAATGCCCGTAAATTCGACAATCTGCACAATGCTTAAAAATTTGTATTGGCTGTAAGCTATGCTAAGCCACGGCCAGCCGGTTAAAACATTTGCTTTTACATATTCGATCAACGTCCATGCGCATGCGCAAAGCAGCGCAAAAACCCAAACGTTATTTAAAGAATATTTTTTAAAAAGCGAAACAAAAAAGCCCCACGCTCCCCAGTAAAAAGCAAAATAAGAATTAAAGCACAGACAAAAAATTATAGATGTCTCGTAAGTTTCCGCAAACAAATGCACCGTGTCAACAAGCCAGAAATTTGCCTGAAGATTAAAAACAAAACCGGCAAAAAAAGCGTAAAAAAACGAAACCGGCGCCGACGATCTTACAATAACGCTTATAAGAGGGACAAAAGCCGCCCACATTAAAAAAAACAGGCTTATTTTAGGAAAAGAAAAAGCCGCCAATAAACCTGTAACAATGCAAAATATAATGTTTTTATTAATCTGTTTTAAAGGCATTTTTAAAAGGGAGCTTTCAGCTCTGTTTTTCGCTTTCGCTTTCAGTTAAGCTTTAAACTTTGCTTTCAGCTCCGGTTTTCGGATCCGCAGCATTTTTTATATTTTTTCCCGCTGCCGCAGGGACATGGATCGTTGCGTCCTATTTTCTTTAAATCTTTAGGTTTTATTTTGTCTGCGCCGGAAGAAAAGCCGGATTTTAACTGAGCGGCAGCTCTGTTTTGAGCTGCATTTGGCTGCTGAACCCTTGCCTGCGGCATTGGCGCCTGCGGCCTGATATCAACGCGGACTTTGAATATATATTCAACCGCATTGTCGCGTATTCTTTTCATCATCGACTCAAATAAAGCAAAAGATTCTTTTTGGTATTCGATTTTAGGATCTTTTTGAGCATAAGCTCTAAAACCTATGCCTTTTCTAAGATGGTCAAGCTCGTAGAGATGATCTTTCCACGAAGAATCTATCATCTGAAGCAAAACCATTCTCTGAACATGTTCCATAAGCTCGGGCGTAAGCTGCTCTCTTCTTACTTCGTAAGCGGCAAACACTTTTTCTTTCAAATCTTCTTTAAGCGCTTCGGGAGTTAAAAAATTTATGTCGTCGGGATTTGCATTCTCGTATTTTATCGCAAAAGTTCTCAAAAGCCACGCTTCTATATTAGCCCATTCCCATTCTTCCGGATATTTTGCGCCAGTCCACGCGCTTACGTTTTCTTCAAGCGCTTCGGACATCATTTCTTTTATCGTTTCGCTTATGTCTTCGCCTTCGAGAATGGCGTTTCTAAGCCTGTAAACCGCTTCTCTTTGCTTATTCATCACGTTGTCAAAATCTATAAGCTGTTTTCTTATGTCAAAATTCATGCCTTCAACTTTTCTTTGGGCGCTTTCAACGGCTTTTGATATCCACGGATGCTGTATGTCTTCGCCTTCTTTAAGACCGAATTTCTGCATTATTACCGACATTCTGTCGGTCCCAAAAAGCCTCATAAGCTCGTCTTCCGTCGATAGAAAAAATTTTGAAGAACCCGGATCGCCCTGACGTCCGGAACGGCCTCTTAACTGATTGTCGATTCTTCGCGATTCGTGCCTTTCGGTTCCTATTATATGAAGCCCTCCAAGCGTCTTAACTTCTTCGTTTTGAGCGGCGTCTCCGGCGCCTAAAACGATGTCGGTTCCTCTTCCTGCCATATTGGTGGCTATGGTAACGGCGCCTTTTGCGCCGGCATTGGCTATTATTTGGGCTTCAAGATCATGATATTTTGCGTTTAAAACCTGATGAGGAATGCCTTTTTTTCTAAGTATCGCCGATATCTGTTCCGATTTTTCAATAGACCTTGTGCCTACCAAAACCGGCTGGCCTTTTCTCCAGCATTCTTCTATTTCGTTTACTATGGCATTGTCTTTTTCTCTTACCGTTCTGTATATGACGTCGGCGTGATCTTTTCTCACCATAGGATTGTTCGTGGGAACTTCGATTACTCCAAGCTTATATATTTCCCAAAATTCCGCAGACTCTGTGGAAGCCGTGCCGGTCATTCCCGATATTTTTTTATACATTCTGAAAAAATTCTGAAAAGTTATTGTGGCAAGAGTCTGGTTTTCGTCGGCGATCTGGAGATTTTCTTTTGCTTCAACCGCCTGATGAAGACCGTCAGACCATCTTCTGCCGGGCATCAGCCTTCCGGTAAATTCATCGACGATAATTACTTCTCCGTCTTTTACTACATACTCGACGTCTCTGTGATAAAGATTATGCGCTCTTATGGCCTGCGTAATGTGATGCACCCATTCCGACTGCAAATCGTCGTAAATATTTTTGATCCCGAGAATTTTTTCTGACTTTTGAACGCCCTGTTCGGTTAAAACTACGGAATGATTTTTTTCGTCGATAATATAATCGTAGCCTTTTGAAAGATCGACGCCTTCGTATTTAGCTTTTATTTCTTCGCTTTCGGTTACTTTTCTGCCTTTAAGCATTGGCACGATTCTGTCGGATATATAATATTTGTCGGTGGACTGTTCTCCGGCTCCCGAAATAATTAAAGGGGTTCTTGCTTCGTCTATAAGAATAGAGTCCACTTCGTCGATAACGGCGTAATAAAGCGGACGCAAAACTCTGTCTTCTTTTGAAACGACCATATTGTCTCTGAGATAGTCAAAACCAAGCTCGTTATTGGTAACGTAAGTGATGTCGCAATTATATGCGGCGCGTCTGTCTTCGTTTTTTGCGTCGTGAACTATATTTCCCACAGTAAGCCCGAGCTTTTCGTAAATAACGCCCATCCACTCTTTGTCTCTTTTTGCAAGATAATCGTTTACAGTAACTATGTGAACGCCTTTAGCGGGCAAAGCGTTTAAATACGCCGACAATGTGGCGACGAGAGTTTTTCCTTCTCCGGTGCGCATTTCGGCAATTTTTCCTTTGTGAAGTATATAACCGCCTATAAGCTGAACGTCAAAATGGCGAAGACCTATCGTTCTTACAGAAGCCTCTCTTACGCAGGCAAAAGCTTCAGGCAAAATATCGTCAAGAGTTTCGCCTTTTTCAAGCCTCTGCCTAAATTCAACGGTTTTTGCCTTAAGTTCGTCGTCGGAAAGCTTTTGTATCGAAGGCTCAAAAGCGTTGATTTTATCAACTATCGGACTAATTGCCTTAATGTCTCTTTCGTTTTGAGACCCAAATATCGCGCCTAAAATATTTTTTAACATTTCTATCCCCTAAAATAAAACATTTTCAAATATTTGCATATTATACAATTTATTGAAGAAAATTAAAAAGCGCAGACTTCGCCCAGACTTCGTATGCATTATCTTTTATGTCTGTTTTGTCCTTCTTCTTCGTTTATTCTGTCATCAACCCATGAAAATGGGAATAGCCGCCGCTGTCATCCTCGCGAAAGCGGGGATCCATTTTTAATATTAATATAGTTTCTAACATTATTTCTTTTTAAAGACGCAATGTAAAAATAATTTTTTAGTAAACGTGGATTCCCATTTTCATGGGAATGACAAATCGGGCGTTGTCTGTATTCCATAAAAACAGACGAAGTCTGCCCATTTTCATGGGAATGACAGACACAAACAAAACAGACCTTGAAAAACAATTAACAAAATAGACACTGTCTGTGTTCCATAAAACAGACGAAGCCTGCGGCTGTTTTAACGGCCGCCGCCGCCGCCGCCGCCAAAACCCCCGCCGGAAGAACCGCCGCCGCCGGAACCGCTTCTGCCGCTGTTGCTTGGAGCGGCGGAATTTATTGAAGACAGTATAAGCCCTCGCGCTAACGCGTTTCTTCCGCCGACGCTGTAAAGGTGTTTGTCAACTACGGCTTTGGACAAAACGTTTTCAAATTCTTTCATCCATTTATTTTCCATGTCAAAAGCAAAAGCGTAAGGTAAAAAATCGGCGAATATTCTTTCGGCGTCAATAGGGTTTGAAAGCGCGACGCGGTGTTCTTCGGCTATGCTCATATAGCGGTAAAAACCTTTTATTTTTACCATAAGTTCTTTTCCGGCGGCAGTAAAATTATCTATCGCCGAAGAATATATTATCAGCCCCCACAAAGACAATGCAAAAGCGCCCTGCATAATCCACAATTGTTGCCCCGCCTCATGAAGAATAGAGTAAAAGAATGTAGCATAAAACGCGTTTATTGCAAGAAATACAAGCAGACTTATAATTTTATTTGCCCCTACTTTAGACGCTATCAGTAAAAATATGCTGTAGTGAAGATTTACAAAAATAAGAGCCGGCATAGACGAAATAAAAGACAGCTGCATTAAAATAAGCGCTAATATCGGCAAGGTTATATATTTGACGTTTGGAATTATATATTTTTTCTTTTCAGTTCTGAAATCTTTGTTAATATTTGCCATGCACGAATTTAACGAAGACCAGTTTGACTGCGCAAGGGCAAATGAATCTCTGCCGTTAAAAAGATTTGAAATTATATACTTTTCTTCGTCGGGCAAACCGGTTAAAGTTCTGTCTTTAATTTTAAGCGTTGCTCTTTTTGTTAAAAAAGAAGTTTCTTCGGTTATTTCTATTTTTCCTTTCATGGCAAGGCTTACCAAAGCTGTGGCAAACATTTTTCTGTCTTCCCTTCTCTTCCACAAACAGCGCGTAAAAGCCGCAGAAATTCCCTCTGGAGGAGCAAATTCCGTTACTATAGCGCCGAACGGCTCTCTTCCGACTTTGTACCATGTAAAAAAATAATACAGCAAAACCAGCGCAGCTAAAAATACAACAAAAGGCGCGGCCGCTTTGCTTGCCGCTTTTTCATCATAAGTTTTTACGACGCCTTTTGAAAAAGGAACGGCAACGGTAAAACCCTCTCCCGACTGTAAAATTTTAGAAGTTTTAAAAAAAGCGTCTCCTACTTTTACGGCGTCGGAAGATTTTGAACCGTATTTTCCCGTGTACATTGAAACTAAATCGCTTTTAATTTTAGCTCCGGCAGGAAGAAATATTTGAAAAGAGGCCTGCTCTATAGGAAATTTCCATTCATTTCCGGTTACGTTCCAATATATTTCATCGTAATCGTCAAAAGCCCGCGCTATATTGCTTATTTTATATGTAAGCTTATAAACATGAATACCCTTTTGTATAAAATTATCGTCTCCGAAATTAATGCGCAAACTCTTTCCCGATTTTTCGGTAAAATAAGGGTGCGACGAGCCGTCCATTGACAAAGAAAGAACTTCTATTTGAACGCCCTGCGAATACGGAATATCCCTGTATATGCCGCGCCGTATTTGAATGTTTTCGGCGTTGACGGTAATTGTTTCGGTTACAAAAGAAAAACCGTCGGACTGCGCGGTCATTTCAGAAACAAAATTAAGTATTTTTTCCTGGGCAAAACCCGCTGCGGCAAAAGCAAAAAT
>JAISRM010000171.1 GCA_031273645.1 Endomicrobium sp. | reverse complement strand
AACGACATGAACACAGACCTATCAGTACCAAATTTTAAATAAAATCTGGATTCCATAATTCGAGGGAATTACCAAAATCAACCCTACGAAGTCTGTCAGAATTTTTCAGCAAACTTGGATTGCCACCCGATAAAAACATTCGGGTGCAGGCTGCTTAGGAAGAACAAATATTAAAAACGCGGGAATGACAAAAAACAGACGTAGTCTGTCCTAATTTCTTTTCAGACTGCGTCTGTTTTTCAGGGTTTGTCATTCCCATGAAAATGGGCATCCATGTTTAATATTAATTTAGTTTTTAACATTATTGTTTTTAAAAATGCAATGTGAAAATAATTTTTCAGCAAACTTGGATTGCCACCCGATAAAAACACTCGGGCGCAGGTTGCTTAGGAAGAACAAATATTAAAAACGCGGGAAGGACAAACAAGCGCAGCTTGTCTTTAAAAAATGTTTTAACTGTACAAAACAGACGCTGTCTGGCGGCAGGTTCATTTAAGTTTTCTTTCAAAGTTGAATTCGTATTCGTTTGAGATGAGTTGTTTGCCGCGCCATGCGTCAAGCATTAGATTTAAATAGTTTGGGGAAGGCTTGATGAAAGAAAGGTCTATTATATATTTGCGTATGCCGAGATTTTTTAATTTTGGCATTTTATTAAAAAGCATTACGGGATGCTGAGCAATAATATGGGCGGTTTTGCCTTTTATGACGGCGTTAAAGCTGTCTTTTTGCGATTTTAAAAGCGCGCCGTTTTGCAAATCTTTGTGAGGCGTCATTTTTGAAACGGCTAAAGGCGGAAAGCCGCAAAGATAAAAAACGCTTTTGGAACTTAATCCGGTCTTGGCAATTTCAGAAATGTTTTTTATATCGTCTTCATGCGAAAAAGTAAAATTAATTATTTTGTTTTTAATAAGAAAATCGGCCGCAAAAGAATTTAAAGCGTATAAAAAAGGTCCGGCGTAAAGTTTTGCTTTTGCGTCTTTAAAAAAACGAAAATGCCCGATATTATTGAGAATAAATTTGTTTTCCGCGTTTTTTAGCAAATCTTTTATCGCGCGTTCGTAGAGAGGCAAATCGGCTTCTTCGATGTATGAAGGCAGTTCAAAAAAATCTATTTTTTGCCGAGCAAGAGGTTTGTTTGTATTTTCTTTATCAAGAGCATAAATTATCGCTAAATCCACGTTTTTAATAAATTTCAACCATTGCAAATCGTCTATTTTTAAAAAAAGTTCTTCTTTAGCCGCCGTTTTTTCAAAAACGGGATATTTGACGTTTATTTCCTGCGTTTTGATTTTATTTTTTTCTATATTTGCGCCGGCGATTATTTTTTTCAAAGTTTCTTCAAAAATTCCGTCGTAAGTTTTAAAAATTTCTGTTTGCGGCTTAAGCGGCGGAAAGTCCGTTTTAATTTCGCAAATGCCTTCGTTAAAATTTACGTCTTTAACATGCGACGTAATGTAGCGGTCTTCTTTTGCGTTTGAGGCTTTAATAATGTCGTTTTTATTTATTTGAACGCTTGTTTTAATTTTTAAAACGCCGTCATGGCAAGAAAGGGTTTTTCCGACATAGACGCCTGTTTGTTTTGTCAAGTCAGGTTCAAAGATTTCTTCCGATTTTTTTATAAAGTTGAACGAAGTTTTTTTTCTTGCGAAATCTTCGTCGAGAATATTTTGCGCTTCTTTTAACGCGCTTTCGTCTCCTTGCGGCGCGTCTGCGGCTATTCTGTATGCCCGCGCGGTTTTGTAAACGTATTGCGCGTTTTTCATTCTTCCTTCAATTTTTATGCATGAAACTCCGGCGTTTTTTATTTCGTTAATATATTGCGCCAGCCGCAAATCTTTCGGCGACAAATAAAATCCTTCTTTGCCCGAAAAAGACCATCGGCGTCTGCAAGGCTGGGCGCAGGCTCCTCTGTTTGCGCTGCAGCCTCCTATAAAGCTTGACATAAGGCATATTCCCGAGACTGAAAAACATAAAGCGCCGTGGCAGAAAATCTCAAGTCCCGCCGAGGTTTTTTGCGATATTTGTCTGATTTCTTCAAGCGAAAGTTCTCTTGCAAGCACTACTCTTTCAATGCCTGCTTCCTGAGCCTGCAGTACTGCGTAACTGTTGTGGACGTTCATTTGCGTGCTGGCGTGAAGTTTAAGCTGCGGAAAATATTTGCGCGCAATTTGCGCTATGCCAAAATCCTGAACTATAACTGCGTCCGCTTTTGCTTCGGCTATAAAATTGAGAGTTTTTACGGCTTCCTGAATTTCCGTCTGTTTTATAAGAACGTTGAGCGCGGCATAAACCTTTACTTTATTTTCGCGGGCAAAAGCCGTGTAATTGAAAAATTCCTGCGGAGTAAAATTTTGCGCTTTGCCTCTTGCGTTGAAGTTTTCAAGCCCGCAGTAAACGGCGTCTGCGCCGGCGCGCACTGCGGCTATAAAGGCTTCCTTCGAACCTGCCGGAGCAAGAATCTCAAGTTTTTTCATATGTCATATTATAGTTAATTAGATTTTAAATTTCATGCTTGCGCGCGGCGCTTCTCGAGTCGTAATTTAAAGTTTAGAAATAAGCTAAAAACGAAGGGATTTGATATATGGCATTTCGTAGGATTTAACAACATTTAATCCGCTTCCTCAAATCCAGCTGTAAAACAGCTAAGAAACAATTTTTCTGTTTCTTACCCGCATCGCCCGCCGCTTTTATGCTGCTGATATTGCTGACCAGACGCTTTGCGTCGTTGTTGGATTTGGAGTAGAAGAAGAATCAAGCTGCCCGAATGGTTGGCTTTGTATGAAGATTATTGATAGTAAGATAATTGAATGTTTTTTCATTTCTCGTCGATATTTCTACTATTTTGAGTGGTCAACACCCCCGTCCCCTTGACCACTTGCATTCGGGACAAAAAAATTATAGAATGCGACAAATGAAAAACAGTATTCGACAATTCAATGTTGCCCACAGCGCAGCACGCGCAGCGCAGCACAGCACAGCACAGCACAGCACAGCACAGCACAGCACAGCACAGCACAGCACAGCACAGCACAGCACAGCTAAAAACAGTCCCTTTAATAGCGCCAGTCGCCCTCATTTGCGCAAAAGAACTGTCTTATATAAAATACCGATATAGCGTTTTCTAAACATTTCGCCTTCAATTTAGGCGGGATGTTTTTTTATTTTTAGGTTAAAGTTTGGCGAAAAACACAAAAAGGGGTCTGGAAAATGAAAAAATTGATTTTGTTGGCGGCAGTATGCGTAAGTTTGTGCGCGGTATCAAATGTATTTGCCCAGAATGTTATTAATGGAAATTATGTTGACGAAATTTCAGCAGGGCAAGACCTTAATCTAACAACGCATACAACTGTTGTAAATGATTTTTATATTGAAGGCAGTTATTCGTTAACTCCGACAGCTTGGCAGGAGATAAACGGTTCGTACGTTAACATTTCAACACAAGCTTTAATGACAGTAGGCAATATTTCTTTAAACAACAGTCGCATGCTAATAGACAATATAAACAATTATTCTGACGGATTGTACGCTTACGGCGCATCCCTTTTTGCAGGTGGTTTTAATTTAGGAAACGTAAATTTAAATTATAATTCGTTAGACCTTATAAATCTCTCATCTCCTTGCGTTGCTTATGGAACAATTGCGGATTTATATGATTTCCAAACAATAGGCGATGTGAATTTAATCGGCAATTCGGCGTCGGCTTCTAATATTGAAAACTTATATCAAATATATGGGGCTTCATTATATATGTATGCTCAGCCCTCAACTTCCGTAGTTTCCATATTTGTCGGAAATAATAACGTATCCGTATTTAATTCTACCGCCCAAGATATTACCGGCGTATCATTTAATGTTGCAGCCAATTACGATGCCAAAATAAATAATAATTGGGTTGATATTTCTCAATCTGATCTAAGCGGTCCCGTCTTAGGAGTAGATGGGAGTTTTGATTACTACTATACTTACGATAATGAAATTAAAAGTTTTGCGCAAGTTAATGATAATCTTTTAGTTATAAAAAATTCAACTAACACTGCAAGTTATGCGCAAGTTATCGGCATAAATATAGACAGTGTTAATAATATTACCGCAAATAATAATCAAATAGATATCGGCAATTTTTATATAGAAAATGATGCAGAGTTGACGGGCGCGCGTATAAACTGGGCTCATTTAAGCGCTCAATCCGATTATAATTCCGTTAAAATCAATGCTCTTAATGTTGATGGGTTTTTCAACATAACCGGCGTGGAAAGCTACGGCGGGGATTGGCAAATGTATGAAAATTTAGGCTGGCAATACGGAAATTTTGACACAAATCATAACGCTTTGCTTATTGGAAATTCGCATTTTAACTCAGCCGATTTTTTCGGCGTAAGAAATGACGTTGAAGGAGGGACAGGCAATGCGAATAATAATTCCGTAATTTTTAATAATTCAGATGCTGTTATGGGGCAAATTCAAGGAGTATATGTTGATGCTTGCGGTTATACGCAAGGCATCTTTACCAATCAAAACTTGCTCTCTATAACAAATTTCGGGTTAGATAAAGCTGTAGGCGTAAGAATATACGGGGGGTTTGACTATTCTACTTATACAATAACTGCAAACCAAAATTTAACTGAGGTTTCAGCCGCCGCAGGCGCTATGGACTATGTTTATGGCGTTGATATTGAAAATTATGCCGGCGATATAATTGCAAATGAAAATAAAATTAACATAAATTCTGCCGCAATAGATACAGTTTATAATGTTCAAGCTGAGGCGGCAGGATATGCGGTTACGGCAAACGGCAACGAAATAAATATTTATAATGCCGGTCAAAATGATGTTTTGGGGCAGGTTATTACAGCCAATATTGTCAATGGTTCAACAGTTATTGCAAACAATAACGCTCTTACAATAAAAGACGCTAAAACCGGCGGACAGTTGATCGCTGTGTCGGCGGGCGGAGATACGGCGAGCGCTAATTTTAACAGAGTGAATTTAGAAAACATAGATTTGGACGGAAATTATTCCGTAACAGCCGGAGCGGCTTTGGGTGTGCTTGAAGTCCTAAACTATGAATCACAAGCGTTAAACAATACAGTCTCCATTAAAAATATTTCAAATGGAGACCTTGTCGCGCTTGGAGCAGAGGTTGTAACGCAAAACGGATTAGCTTTGGCAGATTCCAATTCGGTTATAATTGACGGAGAGTTTTCAAATGTTGCAATCGATGTAGTAGGCGCGGTAGCATATTCGTTTAACGGAAATGCTCAGGCAAACAATAACGCTGTTATAATCAACTCTGATATTTCTCAAGCAGCCTCTATAATCGGCGGAGAAGCTTTAGGAAATATCGCAGACGCGCAAGTGAAAGCTATAAATAATACCGTTACGGTCAATGCCGTTATAGAAGCCAATGAGTTGATTGGCGGTCTTGTAAACAATAGCGGCGCAGGCGGGCAAGACGGTTTTACCGGAAATACTTTAAACGCCAAATCAACCGGCATTACGTTAGAGCATATTGCAGGGTTTCAAAATTATAATTTCACATTCGTTTCGGATTGGGCGCAATTAGAAACTAAAAATGCGCTAATTACGGCGGACAGTTCTTTTGACGAGGACTATATCACCGATGCGTCGTTAAACCTTGACAATGTCAATATTAGTTTGAAATACGATAAAAACGTTTCTTTTGCAAAAGGAAGCATTTTGCCGTTAATAGAAATTACAAATGAAGGTTTTATAGGAAACATTAATAATTCTAATATTACAGTGAAACAAGGCGCATTACATCTTGACCAATATCAACTTTATGTTGATTCTGATGTCAATACGCTTTATGCGCAGCTTGAGGAAAGCGGACTGATAAGCGAATCAAAAATTTTATCGGAAGGCGTTGCAGCAGGGATTGCGCTTGCAGGACAAAGCGCAGACGTTAGCGGTATGCTTAATGCTGCAGACGGAAATTTGCAAGCCTTCGGCGCAGTTTTTGGCGGCAGCTCAAAATATGATACCGGATCGTCGGTTGAATTAAATTCTTTAGGCTTTTACGCGGGGCTTGAAAAGAAATTTAGTTTTGCAAACGCAGGCGTTTTTGTAGAATATGCAAACGGTTCTTACGATACTGAATTTAACGCGGCAAAAGGCGACGGCAAAACAAGTTTGATAGGCGCGGGACTTGCCTTTAAAAAAGATATAAACGAAAAGGTTTACGTTGAAGCGCAAGTAAAAGCGGGACAGCTTTCAAACGATTATAACACTGGTCTTACGGACGATAACGGCGTTAATGCGGAGTTTGATTATTCTTCAATGTATTTTGGCGGATTAATCGGCGCAGGCTATAAATGTCAAGCAAGCGATAAAATAGACATTAAAGGTTTTGGCAAATTTATTGTAAGCAATGTATCTTCAGGCGACGCCGATTTAACAACCGGCGAGAAATACGAATTTGACGCAATAATGTCAAACAGAATAAAAGCGGGGATAACCGCAGGATACAAAATAAATGAAACGATCAAACCGTATGCCGGCGCGGCTTTAGATTATGAAATTAGCGGCGACGTGAATGCAAAAGTTGACGGGGAGAAAGTTGAATCGCCCACCCTTAACGGCGCGACGATAGATATAACGCTGGGCATTGATTTTAAAGCCGGCGATAAATTAAATTTTAATTTAGGCGCAGATATTTTTGCCGGACAAAGAGCGGGTTTTATAGGTTCGCTTAAAATAAAATATCAGATTTAAGAGCGGCAAAGCAGAAATTGTCTCTTGAGTTTTAAATCGGAGATGAGGATCTAAACGTTAATTTTTATTATCAAACAAGTTCGTCAATGTTATAACATTGACGAACTTGTTTGACGTAATAAACATTAATATTTTATCGTTTCACTGCAAGCGCGCGCTGCAAATCACCGCGAAATCTTCTTTAAAATATCGCGTATTTTTGTTAAGATAGTTTAAAATATATTTCATGCGCCAAGTTCCGTATTGCTCAAAACTTTATAAAAGAGTAAAATCTATTAATATTTTACACAGGAGATAACAATGGCAAAAAAAGTAGGCATTATAACTTCCGGAGGCGACGCTCCGGGCATGAACGCGGCAGTCAGAGCCGTTACCAGATGCGGAATTTCGCTCGGATACCAAATAATAGGAATAAGAAGAGGCTTTAAAGGTCTTTTAGACGACGATTTCTCAACGCTTACGCTGCGTTCGGTCAGCGGAATAATTAATTCCGGAGGGACCGCGCTTCATACCGGCAGATGTCCGGAAACGAAAACAAAAACCGGAATGAACAAAGCCGTAAAAACCATCAATGAGCTTGGGCTTGAAGGTTTGATAATAATAGGCGGCGACGGCTCTTTGGCCGCCGGAAACGCCCTTTCAAAGCGCGGCGTAAAAGTAATTAATATCCCCGCCTCGATAGATAACGACATTTACGGCACTGATGAAACTATAGGTTACGATACGGCGTTAAATACCGCAGTTGAAGCCATAGACAAAATAAGAGATACGGCGACAAGCCACGACAGAATTTTTGTCGTTGAAATAATGGGCAGAGAACACGGTTTTCTCACGCTTGACGTAGGGCTTGCCGCAGGCTGCGAATTTATAGTCGTGCCGGAGATCAAGCCCGATATTAATAAACTTGCTTTAGAGCTTACAAAAGGCAAAGAGAGAGGAAAAACTTCCGAAATTATAGCTTTTGCCGAAGGTTCGGGGTCTTCTGTTGATTTTGCAAAACATATTGGAAAGCTGACGGGTCTGGAAGTAAGGGTAAGCAATCTCGGTTATATACAGCGCGGAGGCCGCCCTACGGCAAGGACGAGAATACTTGCCTCTAAGTTCGGCTATGAGGCCATGCAGCTTTTTCACAAAAAACAGTTTAACAGGCTTGTCGGACTTATAGACGGAAAAATAGTTTCAACTTCAGTTGAGAGGGCGATAAAGCGCGAAAAAACTTTTGACGAAAAAGCTCTTAAGCTTTTAAGAAATCTGTCGGTATAAAATAAAAATGCGCCGGCGCCGCAATCAAGAGCCGGATTTTTAATCTTATAAAGGAAATATATGAAAGACGTTCTTGAAAAAATTAAACGCGGAACAAACGAAATAATTTCTATCGGCGAACTTGAAAAGAAACTTTTGTCCGGAAAGAAACTCAGAGTAAAATTAGGCGTCGATCCCACCGCTCCTGATTTGCATTTAGGCCATACCGTCATAATAAACAAACTTAAAACTTTTCAGGATCTGGGGCATCAGGTCGTATTTCTGATAGGCGATTTTACGGCTAAAATAGGAGACCCTTCGGGGCGTTCCGAAACGCGCGCTATGATGAGCGACGAACAAATAGCCGCAAACATCAAAACTTATACCGATCAGGTTTTTAAAATTCTTGACAGGCAAAAAACCGAAGTGGCTTTTAACAGCAAATGGCTTAACGCTTTGGCGATAGACGGACTTCTTAAACTTGCTTCTAAAGTTACCGTCGCGCAAATGCTTGTAAGAGACGACTTTGAAAAAAGATATGAAGCCGACAAGCCCATAAGCATAGTTGAATTTTTATATCCTTTGCTTCAGGCTTATGATTCCGTAGCTTTAAACGCCGACGTGGAGCTTGGCGGAAACGACCAAAAATTCAATCTTCTTCTCGGAAGGCAGATACAGAGGGATTACGGAATAATTGAGCCGCAGATAGTAATAACCATGCCTCTTCTTGAAGGAACCGACGGCGTAAAAAAAATGTCAAAATCTTACGGCAATTACATAGCTTTAAACGACTGCCCTAAAGATATGTTTGGCAAGATTATGTCTATTTCCGACGAGCTGATGTTTAAGTACTATGAACTTTTAACTCAAGAAAATTTGGAAACCGTAAAAGCTATGCATCCAAAAGAAGCTAAGCTTGCGCTTGCCGGACAAATAGTTGAAAGATACTGCGGGAAAGAAGCGGCGTTAAAAGAAATAGAAGAATTTGATAAAGTTTTTGCAAAAAAAGATATTCCCGACGATTTGGAAGAATACGTTCTTGAAAACGCCGGCGCAAAGCTTTCCGATTTAATAGCCGCAAGCGCAATGGCTCAGAGTAAAAACGAAGCAAGAAGGCTTATCCAACAGGGAGGAGTAAAAATTGATTCGCATAAGGTCAAAGAAGATTTTGAAATAAAGTCCGGCGGATCTTTTGTCATTCAGGTAGGGAAACGCAAATTTAAAAGAGTTGTCCCTAAATTCTAAATAGGAGATGCGAAATGAAATTTCAGAAATTGGCGTATGTTTTTGCCGTGTGCTTTTTTTCATTTGTATTGCTGTCGTGTTCAGGTCCTCAGGTAACCAGAGTAGATTCCGATACGGAAATAGATTTTAGCGGAGATTGGAACGATACCGATTCGCAGTTAGTTTCAAAAGAAATGGTTCAAGAGGCTTTAAGCAGTCCGTGGGCGGCAGTTTTTTCTTCTAAATACAATAAAAAGCCCAGAGTAATAGTTGGGCAGGTCTTAAATAAAACCGAAGAGCATATAACTACGGAAACTTTTGTAAAAGATCTGGAAAAAGAACTTACCAATTCCGGCCTTGTGGGTTTTGTCGCTTCAAGCTCGCAGCGCGACGAGATAAGAGCCGAAAGGGATGATCAGGCGGAAAATGCAAGGCCTGACACGGTAAAAAAACAGGGAAACGAAACCGGCGCGGATTATATGTTAAAGGGTCAGATAAATTCCATTTTTGACGGTAAAAAAGGAGCCGAGCTTAAGTATTACCAAGTGGAGCTTGAACTTATAGATATTGAGACAAATGAAAAAGTATGGATAGGACAAAAAAAGATAAAGAAAGTTATAGCCAGAAAAAGTTATAAAGTATAACCGTTGAATATGCAAAACGACCGGTTTGTAAAATTATTTCTAAAAGCGCATCCCTTTGCCGCATTGACCGTCGCTGCGTCAATGTTTTTTGGGGGATGCGCTTCCAATATGTCAGGCTATTACGCAGATTTAAAGGCTAAGCTCGACTTGCAAGACTATAAGTCTGCCGCCGAATTTGTCGATTCTTCCAAGAAAAAATACGGCAAGAAAAACATTTTATTGTTTTATCTTGACAGCGGGCTTATAAACCATTTTGCCGATAATTATTCAAAGAGTTCAAAAAGTTTTGACTCGGCAAAAAAACAGTTTGAATTTTACTATACAAAAAGCATAAGCGCTTACGGGGCGTCGATGGTTTTTAACGACAGCGCTCTTCCTTATTACAGCCGCGATTATGAAATAGCGCATACTTGCGTTTTTGAAGCTTTAAATTATATTTTATCGTCAAATGCAGACGAAGCCGTCGTTGAGGCAAGACGCGCCGACACTATGTTTAAAATGTTTTCGGCAAACCAAAACGGCAAAAATTTTTATAAAGACGACGGATTCATACGCTATTTTATGGGTTTTGTCTATGAAAACGCCGGTTATTTAAACGACGCGCATCTGTCTTATTATCTTGCGCTGAAAGCTTACAAAGACGGACTTGCCGAAATTGAGCCTCCTCAGGATTTGATTAACGACGCTTATACGACGGCCGTCCTTTTAAATTTTGACGAGAGAATTTCGGAAATAAAAAAGTCGTATCCGTCGGCTAAAAAGACTCTTATACCAAGAGGCTACGGAGAGTGCATAATTCTTGATTACAACGGATATATACCTGAAAAAATAGAGAAAACGTTTGATTTTGCTCTCTACGATATTTGGCCTTATATAAATGAAGTTTCCGTTGACGATCAGGATAAGAGAGATTTTGATAAAGCGCGCTCGATAGGCGTGGCGGCTTTTGCAGACGATTACATTAAAGTGGCTTTTCCGCAATACAAAGACGCCGCCAACGCCGTAAATTCTTTTAGCGTGTCTGCTTCCGGCGGCAATAAAAAATCTTATCCGGTTCAGGATTTTTCGGCGATTGCAAAAAAGTGTCTTAAAAACGATACGGGCAAAATTTATGCAAAAACTTTAGCGAGAGCCGCCGTCAAATACGTCGTCGGAAAAAGCGTTTCGGCCGCAGTTCAAAGAAGCACGGGAGACGCATGGGGCGCTCTTACGCAGGCGGCTTTCAATGTTTACAGCGCGGTTTCGGCTAATGCCGACACGAGAGACTGGAAAACTCTTCCCGATAAAATTCTTATGTCGAGATTTTTTCTTCCCGCCGGACAAAATTCTTTAACCGTCAATTTTATAGGAGCTTCCGGCGAGATTCTTGCCTCTAAAGAAGTCGGCGTTTTTATAAAAGAAGGCAAGAAGAATTTTGTGGTTTTAAGGAGCGTTTTAAATTGAAAAATATTATTTTAGCCGCCGCGTTATTTTTTGCAGGGACGTCTGCGTTTGCGGCTTTGCCTTCGTGGGTGTCAAGCGGAAAACTGCCGCATTCGTATCCTGCAGACACTTTTATCGCGGCCGTAGGCAGCGGAGCAGACATGCGCGAAGCCGAAACTTCCGCAAGAAAAAATATAGTTGAAAAAGTCGTTTCAAAATTAAAAGAACGAGGCGCGCCGATAATAAAAATGGATATAGACATTCTTCTTTTAAAATCTTTTGAAACGGTAGCTTCCCATCATGATGCGGCAGGTAAAATTTTTTATGCGCAGGGAGTGATAAATAAAAATATAGCCGTAATGGACGTAAACGATTTGGAATTTGCTTTAGACGGCGAAATAATGATTTTAATAAAAGCCGTCGACGTTTCTTCTTCCGACGCCGCCGGAAAAATAAGAGAGATAGACAATGTGCTTTCTTTGTATGCAAAGCAAAGTTTTCTTGAATTATTTAAAAGCGTTCTCAGAGGCTCCGCTTCTTATGAAGAACCGGTTTCTTTTGAAAGGGATAAATTAAAAGCTTTAAAAAAGGAACTCTACCGCGAAGTTTCTTTTTATGCGCCTCAAACGGATTTTGACTTTTCAAAGATACGGGATTTTTGTTCTTCAAATTCAATAAAATTTCTTTTGTCTCTTCCGGAGCGCGCGCAAAACGGAGTAATGTCTA
Source organism: Endomicrobium sp. (assembly GCA_031273645.1). Lineage (GTDB taxonomy): Bacteria > Elusimicrobiota > Endomicrobiia > Endomicrobiales > Endomicrobiaceae > JAISLV01. The sequence continues at coordinate 5,600 of JAISRM010000171.1, read as the reverse complement.
TAAATGCGTCGCTGCGGTTTTTAAAGCCGTTTTCCGAAGGAGCAAGCGGTTTTAAATGCGATTGGATTGCAGACGTTGTCATAGCCGATGCTTATAATGAAAATTCCGTTCTTTTTTCAAATACGCATTCCGGACAGGAAAACGGATCTTCTCCCGAAGACGCCGATTTAAAAGCTAAAACTGCGGCCGAAGCCGCGCTTAACGAGATAATAATAAAATTTTTAAAAACCGTTATTTAAAATTTTACGCGCAGCATATATTAACAGCGGGGGTGTGAATGTTTAAAATCCTTTCAAAAAAAGAAATCGCAAACAACATCAGAAGTTTTGAAATCCAAGCGCCTGACATTGCAAAAAGAGCCAAAGCCGGACAATTCGTCATTTTGAGGATCAATGATAACGGCGAGAGAATTCCTCTTACGATAGCCGGCGCGGATTTGTCTGCGGGAAGCGTAAGAATAATCGTTCAGGAAGCGGGAAAGACGACGGCGGCGCTGTGCCAAATGAAAGAAGGGGATTATATAAAAGATTTTGTAGGTCCTCTCGGACACGCCACCGAAATAAAAAATTACGGGACGGTAGCCGCGGTGGCAGGCGGCGTGGGTACGGCCGAAGTTCTTCCGGTTATAAAAGCTTTGAAAGAAGAAGGAAATAAAGTAATAACTATTGTCGGAGCAAGGTGCGAAGATCTTTTAATTCTCAGAGACGAAATAGAAGCCGCAAGCGACGAACTTCTTATCGCCACCGACGACGGCAGCTGCGGGCGCAAAGGTTTTGTAACCGACGTTTTAAGAGACGTTGTTGAAAAAGAAGCCGTAAACGTCGTATATGCCATAGGTCCTGTTCCCATGATGAAAGCCGTGGCAAATCTCACCAAAGAAAAAAATATTAAAACTATGGTATCTTTAAATCCGATAATGGTTGACGGAACCGGAATGTGCGGGGCTTGCCGCGTCAGCGTTGACGGAGAAATAAAATTTGCCTGCGTTGAAGGGCCGGAATTTGACGCCCATAAAGTAAACTGGGAAGAACTTATTTCAAGGCTTGCGGTTTTTAAAGATCTTGAAAAAATCTCATTTGAAAAATTTAAATCGCGCGGAGGCTGCAAATGCTCTCAAGGGTAAAAATATCGGAAAGAGACGCGCAGGAAAGAAACAAAGATTTTAAACAGGTAAACGCCGGATATACGCGCGAGCAAATGCTTGAGGAATCAAAAAGATGCCTGCAGTGCAAAACTCCTTTGTGCAGGCGGGGCTGTCCGGTTGAAATAGACATACCGGATTTTATAAGGGAATTATCTTTAGATAATCCCGGCTCGGCGATTGAAATTTTAAAAAAGAAAAACAATCTTCCGGCCGTATGCGGCAGAGTTTGTCCGCAGGAAAACCAGTGCGAAAAATTTTGCATTTTGGGAAAAAAAGGCGAGAGCGTCGCTATAGGAAATCTTGAAAGATACGCAGCCGATTGGGCGGCGGCAAATAATAAAGAGAAGAAGCGTTTAGAAACGCAGACAAACGCAGTTAAAATAGCGGTTATAGGAGCAGGTCCGGCGGGGCTTACGTGTGCGGGAGATCTTTGCAAACTCGGATATGAAATAACGGTTTTTGAATCTCTTCACGATACCGGCGGAGTTCTGCGATACGGAATACCGGAATTTAGGCTTCCTTCCGAAGTTCTGGACGCCGAAATAGAAGCTTTAAAAGAAAACGGCATAAAATTTGTTCTCAATACTCTTATAGGAAGAACCAAAACTCTTGCGGATTTGTTTGACGAAGGATATAAAGCCGTTTTTGCCGGAACCGGCGCCGGCCTTCCGGTGTTTTTAGGAATTGAAGGCGAAAATTTAAACAACGTATATTCCGCAAACGAATTTTTAGTCAGGGTAAATCTCATGCGTTCTTTTGATTTCCCGCATTATGACACGCCGGTGTACAAAGGTAAAAAAGTCGTCGTGATAGGCGGGGGAAATACCGCGATGGATTCCGCGCGCACTGCCCTTCGTTTGGGCGCCCAAAGCGTTAAGCTTGTCTATAGAAGAACGGAAACGGAAATGCCTGCAAGAAAAGAAGAAAGGATCCATGCAAAAGAAGAAGGCGTGGAATTTGTAATTCTTACAAGTCCGGTAAGGTTTATAGGCGACGATAAAAAATTTTTAAAAGGCGTGGAATGCGTTAAAATGCAGCTTGGACAGCCCGACGAAAGCGGCAGGAGGCGCGCTTTTGAAATAAAAGATTCTAATTTTATAATAGAAGCCGATATGGCCGTTTTGGCTTTGGGTTTAAATCCAAATCCCATTTTGCCTTCTTTAACGCCCGGTCTTAAAACCGACGGACACGGCTATCTTATCATTGATGAAAATTTTATGACTTCAATACCGGGTCTTTTTGCCGGCGGAGATATAGCCGGCGGAGATACGGTGATACAGGCTATGGGAATGGGAAAACAGGCTGCAAAAAAAATGGACGAATACGTTAGAAATCTTAAATAATACGACGATAAAAATTTAATAAAAGACGGCAAAGACGCCTCCTAAATTATCTTACGATATAAGGAGGCGTCTTTTTTTTGCGTCGTTATAAAATGATATAATGCTTAAAAATTTATTATAAATGCGGAGGCGGTATTTATGAAAGCGTTAACTGTGCAGATAGGGATTTTCGGAAGGACAAATGTCGGCAAATCTTCTCTTATGAATTTTATTACTATCCAAAACACTTCGATAGTTTCTGAAATCGCGGGAACTACTACAGATGTTGTTTTCAAACAAATGGAATTAAATCCTTTAGGTCCCATAACTTTATTTGACACGGCCGGTATCGACGATAATTCTCATTTGGGCAGCGCAAGAATAGAAAAAACAAACAGGGCTTTTGATTCGTCGGATATAGTTTTGCTGCTTTGCGAAGCGGGGAAATTTGCAGAGTTTGAAGAAAACATAGTAGAGCAGGCGGGCAAAAGAAAAACGCCCGTAATAATTGTTGTAGGAAAGACGGATTTAAAAGCTCCCGACGATGTTTTTATCGCTAAAATTAAAGAGCGCTCTAAACACGTTTTGTTTTTTTCGTCCGTTAAGTCTGACAGGGACGATTTTTTAAACGCTCTTAAAAAAATTATGCTTGAAGTTCTTCCGGACAATTACATTGAAAATTATCTTTCTTTAAGAAACATAGTAAAAAAAGACGACACGGTCATTTTGATTATGCCTATAGACAAAGGCGCGCCCAAAGGCAAAATAATTATGCCTCAGATTCAAACCACGAGGCATATTCTGGATTTAAACGCATGCGCTTATACCGTGCAGGATACGCAATATCAAACTGCCTTAAACAGCCTTAAAGTAAAACCCGTAATAGCGATAACGGATTCTCAGGCCGTAAAAAGAGTCGCCGCCGTTACTCCGCCCGACGTTAAGCTTACCACTTTTTCAACGATTTACGCCGCAGATAAAGCCGATATAGTAGAAATGGCGCGCGGCGCGGCGGCTTTGCAGACTTTAAAACCTGAAGATAAAGTTTTAATTTCGGAAGCCTGCACGCATCACGCTTCAGAAGATGATATAGGCAGGGTAAAACTTCCGCGCTGGATAAACGAATTTGCCGGAGGAAGAGTTGAAACAAAATATGTTCACGGACAGGATTTTACTGAGGATTTAAGCAAATACAAAGTTGTTATTCACTGCGGCGGATGCACTTTAAACAGAAAAGGAATGCTTGCAAGATTAAATAAAGCGCTTGAAAAAGGCGCGCCGATGACAAATTACGGCATAGCCATATCGGTAATGCACGGAGTTATAGAAAAAGTTCTTGAAGTTTTTCCGCAAGCCTTAAAAGCCTATAAAGAAGAGCTTAAAAAAGGCTGAAAATAGCGTAAAAAACAATCTCAGAGACGAAGTTTTTGCGTTTGCAGGATTTTTTTCAGGCGCTTTTTTTTATTTTTATTTTCTTTTGACTTTATGCTTTTTATTTGTAAAATCAATCAAAAAAACAAAGCCGCTTTCATTGAAAAACGCCTATTAGTTTGATATAATTTTTCAACTCTGTAAAACAAAAAAAGGAGACGTTTATGAGAAAACCTCTGATGGCAGGAAATTGGAAAATGAATAAAACCGCAGGAGAAGCCGTAAGTATGCTTAAGGCTTTAAAGCCTGAGGTGGCAGACGTTAACGACGTTGAAATTTTATTATGTCCGGTTTTTACGGCTCTTTACGCCGCAAATGAAGAAATTAAAGGATCAAATATAAATTTAGGAGCGCAAAATCTTTTTTGGCAGCCCAAAGGAGCTTTTACGGGAGAGATTTCTCCGTCTATGGTTAAAGACGTCGGCTGCTCTTACGTCATAATAGGTCATTCCGAAAGAAGACAATATTTCGGCGAAACGGACGAAACTGTAAATAAGAAAGTAATAGCCGCTTTTGCGGCCGGTCTTATTCCTGTGGCGTGCGTGGGGGAAACTCTGAAAGAAAGAGAAGAAAACGTAACTTTTGAAGTTATAGAAAAACAGATAAGAGGCGGTCTTGCCGGCCTTAACGCAGAGCAGGCTTCCTCTTTAGTTATAGCTTATGAACCCGTTTGGGCTATCGGCACCGGAAAAACGGCTACGCCCGCGCAGGCTCAGGAAGTTCATGCGTTTATAAGGAAACTTTATTCGGAAATTTATAAAGACGCCGCAGATAAAGTAAGAATTTTATACGGCGGCTCCGTAAATCCTCAAAACGTTTCCGAACTTATGAAACAAGACGATATAGACGGCGGTTTGGTAGGCGGAGCAAGTTTGGAAGCAGATTCTTTTGCAAAGCTTGTAAAATACGCAAAGTAAGGAAAATAGATGAACAGGGTAGTCGTCAACGTTTCAAACAGGCATATTCACATTATGCGCCAACATATAAATTCTCTTTTCGGGCAGGGCTATAATCTGACCGTAAAGAAGTTTCTCATGGAGCCTTTGCAGTTTGCCGCGCAGGAAACATTGACCGTATGCGGTCCGGCAGGCGAAATAGAAAATGTCAGAATAGTCGGACCGGAAAGGGAAAAAACGCAGATTGAACTTTCGGTTTCCGACGCCAGAAAAATCGGAGTAAACGCTCCGGTAAGACTGTCGGGAGATACCGCGCGTTCGGCGGCAATAACTTTAAAAGGTCCTGCGGGAACGCTTGATCTAAGCGAAGGCTGCATAGTGGCTAAAAGGCACATTCATTTTCCGCTTGAAGAAGCTGCGGCTATGGGGTTAAAATCAGGAGACAGCGTTTTAGTAAAGACTTCGGGAATAAGGGGTTTAATTTTTGACAACGTTATCGTAAGGACAGATAAAAACAACTCCGTAATTGAGTGTCATCTCGACATTGAAGAGGCAAATGCCGCGCTTATAAAAAACGGGGATACGGCGGAAATAATAATATGAATACTATAAAAAAACTTGCATACGCGACGGATCATGCGGCGGCTGAAATAAGAAATACGGTAAAAGAATATCTTGAAAGCATAGGTTATGAAGTTGAAGATTTTGGTTTTTGCGGCGCGGGCAGCTGCGATTATCCGGATTACGCCGTTAAAGCGGCCAAAGCCGTTTTAGATAAAAAAGCCGATAAAGGAATTTTAATTTGCG
>JAISRM010000076.1 GCA_031273645.1 Endomicrobium sp. | reverse complement strand
AACGACCACTACCCGATAACTACAAATGAAGAAAATACTCAGCTTGCCATATGTTTCGGAGGCCGCGCGGCCGAAGAATTAGTTTATAACGAAATAAGTTCCGGAGCCGCTCAGGATATAGCTCAGGCGACTAAAATCGCCACAAGAATGGTTACGACTTTCGGCATGAGCGACAAAATAGGTCCTATAGCTTTAGACAAAGGCGAAGAAGAAGTATTTTTAGGAAGGGATATTTCAAAAAGTTCGCATCTTTCAGAAAAAATGTCAGAGATGATAGATTCGGAAATAAAAAGCATAATAGACAGCGGATTGAAAACGGCCGTCGATATTCTTACTAAAAACAGAGCGATTCTCGACTCGATGGTAAATTATCTTCTTGAAAGAGAAACCCTTAACGGCGAAGATATAGATAAAATAGTAAAAGGCGAACCTTTAGAACCTTTAGCTAAAAAAGAGTCTGCCGATAATGCCGTCAAAGACGAGCCTTTGCAAAAAGAGTCCGGCGAAAAACCGGAAATTATAAATGGCGGTATGGCCGGTGAAAACGTTTAATTTTGACGAAAACAAGGCAAAAAAGGCCGTAAAACTTTTGCTTGAATCTTTCGGCGAGGATTTAAGCAGGGAAGGAATAAAACGCACTCCAGAAAGAGTCGCCGCTTTTTATAAAGAAGCTTTGTCGGGCAATGCCTGCGACCCTATGGAAATTGCAAGCGTTCACTACGAAACTGAGGATCATGAAGAAATAGTGCTTGTAAAAGACATATCGTTTTATTCTCTGTGCGAACATCATCTGCTTCCTTTTTTTGGTAAAGCCCATATAGCTTATATTCCCAAAAAAGACAGAATAATCGGCGTTTCAAAACTCATCAGGCTTATCGAAGTTTTTGCAAACCGCCTTCAGCTTCAGGAACGGCTTACCAAGCAGGTCGCAGATACGGTCATGTGTTCGGTAAAGCCGCGCGGCGTTATGGTAGTTCTTGAAGCCGAACATTTGTGCATGACAATGCGCGGAACAAAAAAACCGGGCTCAAAAATGATAACTTCGGCAATGCGCGGAATTTTTTTAAAAGATGCCCGCTCGCGCGCGGAAGCCCTGTCGCTGTTAAGATAATTATGCAAATAAGAAAAGCCTCTATTACCGATTACACGGACGCTTTAAAACTCGTAAAAAATACGGGCTGCGACGTTTACGCCGCGCCCTTGCTTGCAAAAAAATCCGCAGTTATCGCAGTGTCAATTGAAAAAATAGACAATAGAGCGGCAAATATTTTAAAGCAGGACGCCATTTCCTGCGGAGCAGACGCCGCCGTAAGCATAGAAGTCAGCAAATTTAAAAAAGGGCTTTCAAACGCCGTTTTATTTGCAACAGCCGCGCAATTGGAAAAAATAGCAAAAAAGCTAAGTCTTCAGCCGTTCGGATTAAAAGAAGCCGCAGTCCGTCTTTTAAGCATACAAAAAAGTTTTTTTGAAAAAAAAAGAAAGTGGGCGTATAAAAATTCGTTCATAAATCTTTCAAAGCCCGCAGTTATGGGAATAGTAAATATGGATCCGAATTCTTTTTCCGGAGACGGTCTTACCGATCCGTATAAGGCTTTAGAGCAAGCGTTGAAATTTGAAGAAGACGGAGCTTTGATTATAGATATAGGGGCCGAATCTTCAAGGCCGGGCGTAAAACCTATAGACGCAAAAACCGAAATAAAAAGACTTATTCCGGCTTTAAAAAAAATAAAGAAAAAATTAAAAGCGCCGGTTTCGGTTGACACTTATAAATATGAAACGGCAAAGGCCGCAATTGACGAAGGCGCCGATATAATAAACGATATTTTTTCGTTAAAAAGAGGTTCGGGCAGACTTGCAAGGCTTATTGCCGATTCAAAAACCGGACTGATTCTTATGCATATGAAAGGCGTTCCTAAAAATATGCAGAAAAATCCTTTTTATGAAAACTGCGTGTCGGAAGTTTTTGAATTTCTTCAGGAACGCAAAACATATGCGGAAAGTTTTGGGATAAAAAGCGAATTTATAGCCGTAGATCCCGGTCCCGGTTTTGGAAAAACGGCGCGCCATAATTTTGAACTTGTAAAAAATATGGGAGTTTTCTCGTCTTTAGGCGCTGTTGTCGGCGCCGTTTCGCGCAAACGTTTTGTAAAAGAAACCGCCGGCAAAGACATAAGTTCTTTTGCGGCGGCTAATTTGCTTACGGTTTTGTTTGGCGCAGACATAATAAGAGTTCACGACGTTAAAGAGACCGCAAACGCATTAAAAATAATGGAGGCTTTAAGGACCTCATAATGAAGATGTTATCTCACATTTATTTTGCTTACATAGTAAACGCCATTGATATTATTATAATGGCATACGTTTTTTACAGAATTATTCTCATTATAAAAGGCACTAGAGCCATGCAGATAATTATGGGAATTCTCGTGATTCTTGTAGTAACCGTTATAGTCAAAATTATGGGATTGGCGGCTACAAGCTGGCTGCTGGAAAATTTCTGGGTTGCGGCCGTTATTATATTTGCCGTCGTTTTTCAGACGGAAATACGCAATGTTCTTGCCCAGCTTGGCGGGCAGCTTGGCGGTAAAAGCGCGCATTTAAAAGATTCTTATGTCAATGAGATAGTCGGCGCCGTTGAAGATTTAAGCGCTTCAATGACGGGGGCGCTTATTGCTATAGAAGCAGAAACGGGATTAAAAAACTTTATTGAAACGGGAATAACTTTAAACGCCGATATTTCAAGAGAGCTGCTTCTTTCAATATTTAAAAACAAGGCCGCTCCTTTACACGACGGAGCCGTAATAGTGTGCCGCGATAAAATAGCCGCGGCGGGCTGTCTTCTTCCGTTAAGCCACGATACCGACGTGAAAATATTTGGAACAAGGCACAGGGCGGCTTTGGGATTGAGCGAAATAACGGACGCCATAATTATAGTCGTTTCTGAAGAAACAGGACAGGTCTCGGTGGCATACAAGGGAAAGCTAAAAGGAAATATTTCAATGTCCAAACTCAAAGAAATAATTTCCTAAAATTTATTTCTTGTTGTCATTCCCGCGTTTTTAATATTCGTTCTTCCTAAGCAGCCTGCGCCCGAATGTTTTTATCGGGTGGGAATCCAAGTTTGCTAAAAAATTCTTTTTACATTGTGTTTTTAAAAGAAAATAGGAAGAGAAGAATATAAAACAAAAATGGATTCCCATTTTCATGGGAATGATAAAACAAAAATGCAAGGACAGAACGGAAATAGAATTGATAAATTAGGCTGCGCCTGTCCAAGTTTAAAAAATCACTCGATCGCTGGCAGTTGGCGCTGATACCGCGCAGCAAACCAAAAGAAAACCGATAGGTTTCCGGAGGAAAACTTAAGATGAAAAAAATATTTAACAGAATAAAAAGAAACTGGCAGCTTAAACTTTTGGCTTTGGGACTTGCCATAGCGGTTTGGCTTTATATTTATTACAGATAATTGCAAATATTTAAATATCGGCGCGGCTATAAACGGGTAAACAATGAAACTTTTTGGTACGGACGGAATAAGAGGCGATTCTTTAAAATATCCTTTTGATAATAAGACGCTTTTTTATATAGGCAAAGCTTCCGGAGAAATTTTAGGCTCCGGAAAAAAAATTCTTATAATACGCGATACAAGAGAAAGCGGAAAAAGAATACAAAAGGCTTTGTCAAAAGGTTTTGCGGCTGCGGGCTGCGAAATAGTTTTAGGCGGAGTTTTACCCACGCCTTCGGCATCTTTTCTTGTCAAAAAATTAAAATTCGGCGCGGCTGTCGTAATTTCTGCTTCACATAATCCTTTCGGCGATAACGGAATTAAAATTTTTTCCGGCAGCGGCTTAAAATTGACCGATAAAACCGAATCAAAAATAGAAAACAAAATAAATTCCTATCTTAACAATTTGCCGCATGCGACGAAATGTTTATCATTTGGCGTTTCCAAAGCTTGCGGTCTTTCTGCTTCAAATCTTCTTTCTATATATGAAGACTTCATCATAAAACAATTCGGCAAACACTCTTTAAAAGGCAAGAAAATAGTTCTTGACTGCGCAAACGGCGCGGCTTATAAATGCGCTCCGGAAGTTTTAAGAAAACTCGGCGCGCATGTCATAGCTTTAAACGTTAAGCCCGACGGTAAAAATATAAACGCAGGCTGCGGGGCGCTGCATCCGCAAAACGCTTCAAAAACGGTAAAAGAACTCAAAGCGTTTTGCGGTTTTTGTTTTGACGGGGACGCAGACAGGCTTATATGCATAGACGAAAACGGACAAATAAAAGACGGCGATTATTTTCTTTCGTCGATGGCGGTTCATTTAAAAAAAACGGGGAAACTAAAAAATAATATTCTTGTGACTACGGTTATGGCAAATATCGGACTTATGCTTTCTATGAAAAAAGCTAAAATTAAAGTTATAACTTCAAAAGTCGGCGACAGATACGTTTTGGAAGATTTAAAAAAATATAAAGCGTCTTTAGGCGGGGAGCAAAGCGGACATTTTATTTTCAGGGATATTTTGCCTACCGGCGACGGTTTGCTCAGCGCGGTAACGCTGTTGTCGTCGCTTGCTAAAACCGGGCTTTCAATGTCTGAATTTTTTGCAGGGCTCAAAAAATTTCCGCAGATTCTGCTAAACGCAAAGGTCGCAAAAAAAATTCCGTTTGAAAAACTTATAAAAACGCAAAAACTCATCAAAGCTTATGAAAAACGCTTTGGCAAAAGCAGCCGGATTCTTGCGCGCTATTCAGGCACGGAAAATCTTTTGCGCGTTATGATTGAAGGCAAAGATAAAAAAGAAATTGCAAAAGCCGCTTCTGAAATTTTAAATACTGCCGCGCGGGAAATAGAAGAAAAATCTAAAATTTGAGGTTGAAATGATAAAACTCGGCGTAAATATAGACCATGTGGCAACTTTAAGGCAAGCCAGAAAAGAAATTTTTCCAAGCGTCGTTAAAGCTGCGGCTTTATGCGAAAAAGCCGGCGCAAATTCTATTACCGCCCATTTGAGAGAAGACAGAAGGCATATTCAAGATAAAGACATTTACGATTTAAGGCAAAGCCTGAAAACAAAATTAAATCTTGAAATGGCGGTAAACGAAGAAATAATAAATATAGCTCTCGACGTAAAACCCGATTACGTTTGTCTTGTTCCGGAAAAACGCATGGAACTTACTACGGAAGGCGGGCTTGACGCTGCGGGGCAAAAAGAAAAACTTGCAAAAGCCGTTGCAAAACTAAAACGCGCCGGCATTATCGTAAGCATGTTTATAGATCCCGACATTGCCCAAACCGACGCGTGTAAAGAAATACAAGCCGATTGCGTTGAACTTCATACGGGAAGATACGCGCGCTGTTTTAAAGAATACGGCGCAGATTCAAAAGAATTTAAAGAAGAACTTGAAAGAATACGCTCAGCGTCGGCAAAAGCCGTTGAAAACGGACTTATCCTTAATGCCGGACACGGACTTGATTACGACAATATAAAGCCGATATGCTCTATAGCGAAAATGAACGAATTTAACATCGGTTTTGCAATAATAGCCGAATCTGTTTTTAGCGGTCTTGAGTCTGCAGTAAAAAAAATCAAAGATCTGATGAAAATTTAATAAACATTTAGCAAAAATAACGCATATGCGCCGGCATAATAAGCTGCATAGTAATGCATTGCCATATGTGTAAAAATAAATTCAAACGCGGGCTTCACATGCGGGAATAGGAGAGAAAATGAAAAAATTTATTTTTGCCGTTATAGCGGCGGCGGTTTTTTGCGCTATAAGTTATGCGGAAGTTACAAATGAAATAAGATATAGCGGCAGGCTGAAAGCTTATCAAGCGCCTGTAAACGGGCAGACCACTTTAAGATTTACTCTTTACGGCGACGAGAACGGAATAAATTCCTTATGGACAAGCGGGGATATGCAGGTATCCGTAACAAGCGGCATATTTACGTGCATATTGCGTCCTGAAAACGTCGATTGGAGAAAAAAAGACGTATGGCTTGAACTGAGAGTAAACGGAAACACTTTGCTGCCAAGAGAAAAAGTAATGGCGCAGATGTATGCAATACATTCTTATTCGGCTGAAAAATTATCTTCAAACGGGGAAATAGAAGTTAAAGCAGGCAATACTGTTTTTTATATCGGAGCAAAAAACAATAAAGCTTATGTAAGAGATGAAGGAAGCTCCGAAGTCAAATACATAGAAGGCGTGCCGGCGGGAACGGTAATAGCTTTTGCGGGTCCGGTTTCAAAAGCTCCTCAAGGATATTTGTTATGCAACGGAGACTCTAAAAGTAAAAACGATTATCCGGACTTATATAATGCCATAGGCGCAATTTACGGCGGAGACGGCAACCCAAATTTCAAACTTCCTGATTTTCAAGGAATGTTTTTAAGAGGCGCCGGCGCCCGCACAATTACAAATTACCCCAATAAAGCCGGAGTCGTCAATACAACGTATCAAGCCGCTCAGTTAGGCGCTTTTCAGGGAGATACAATTAGGAATATTTCAGGAACTTTTACTTATGGCGAAGGCGTAGAATTTCTTGATGGGTCGGGTGTTTTTTATAGTGATGATTATGGGTCGGGTACTGCTGCAGGAGGCACGTCTTACCAAAATGCAAGAGTCAAACTGGATGCTTCTCGAGTTGTTCCAATATCTGTTGAAAACCGTCCGGCAAATTATTCTGTAAATTATTATATCAAGTACTGAATTTCATAAAGGAAATAAATGAAATTATCAATAGTTCCCATATATAACGAGAATGAATCAATGGATTTGTTTTTTAAATGAAATTTATTGAATCTTAAATAAAGCTGATTTGTTTGGGAGTGATAGGCAAATACATTGGAAGAAACAAGACGTCGGTCGGAATATATAGTCAGAGAGAGCGTTAATTTTTAAGGAAATCTAATGGACGGCAAACATCTAAAAAGTATTATTTTAACGGTATTATTATGTTTTATAGGATTTTTATTTTATTTTCTTGACGGGAAACTGACTTCATATAGAATGATAGATGAAAAGCATTTTGAAAATTATTCTTATGACTTTCAAAAACAGCCTTCCCCTTTTGAGTTTGCATACGACAAACCCGCCAATCAGCTGGCCTACGAAATTAATTTATCGATGAAATTTAGCGCGTCCGCTTTTCAAGAGAAGCAAACGCTTTTTGCTACAGCAGATAATGGCAACGGAATAAGTTTATATGTTGATTCGGATTCTTCATTAATTGTTGAATATAAAGCAGAAGGAAAGAAAACCGCAGTAAGCCTGCCTGTAGTTTCAATTCAAAACGACAGAACATATCTTTTAGATCTTTTGGTATCAAAAAACGGCGTTATCAAGATTTTTATAGACAAAGAACTTGTATTTAAAGACAGAGTAAGAAAATTTGATTTTTCATTAATAAAAGCAGGCAAAGATTATAATGAAAAACTTTTTAACGGACACATTGATATATTAAGTTTTGACCATAAAGCGCATAAGACGACGTACGGCATGCAAAATTTAACGGTTTTTCTTCTTTCCGTTATAGCGTTGTTTATTTTTATAGAACTTTTCGATCTAAAGAAAAAAATAATATTATTTTTAAAAGACATTTATTTGCAAACTAAATACGCTTCAAATATTCTTATGCAAAATCTTAAGTTTTTGTCCGTTTCTCAATTTTATATGTGCGCAGCCGTTGTTTTTTTATACGCATTGCCAATGATACTTGCAGATATACCGTTTTCCGACGATTATAGCAGGATTACAGGCGGCGGGTTTTGGAATAATGACAGCAGATTTTTAACGGGAATTATTTATAAAATCATTTCATTTAATCTTAGTATGGTAAATGTCGCGCCGCTGTCTTTGATAGTCGGAATGTCATTTCTTCTGATAAGTTCTTATATGCTGTTTTGCAAATGGGCAGGTAAAAATTCTGCCGCCGTGTCATTGTCAGCGCTTTCGTTGATTTTATCTCCGATAATATTGTTTACCCTTATGAGTTATCAGCTTGACGCAGTGGGAATAGCTTTTTCTTTTGTTTTTGCCTTAGGCATATTTTTAATTCCCGACTCGTCAAATGTAAAGTTTAAGTTTTTTTCTGCTTTTATTTTGACGTTTTGCGTTATGCTTACGCATCAGTCTTCAATAGCCGTTGTTGCAATTCTTATGTTTACCGAATTTATAATTGTTATTAATAGACAAAATAACGATTATAAAAAGGCGTTAACTTTGTTTCTTATGCGCGCCGCAAGCTCGGTTTCTTCGCTGTTTGTATGGTATATAATAGTCGGCAGATCTTCGCGTTTTGGCGGCGGCGCAATAATAAATGAAAACAATGCGCTGTTTGCAGTTTTTATAAGAATAAAAACGTTTGTAAATTACTTTTTTTCATCGCGGCTATATGGAACATTTTGCTTAATTGTTTTTACCTTTATATTTTTGTTTTTTATTTTTATGTGCTCTAAATCGGCGTTTAGATTATTGCGCGTAAAATCTTTGACAAACATAGTGTCTGCATTTATCATATTCTGCGCTCCGCCTGCTTTGCTGTTTTTAGGAATTGTCGGCGCAAATATCACAACAAGTTTTTCAGAGTATATAGGGCTTACTATGCTTATGTCTTTTTCTGCGTTTATTTCCTGTATGGTTTTCATGGTTCTTCATTTTTACGGCGGAATTATCAAAAAAGTCTTAATATGCGCCGCCGTAATACCTTTATTATATAGTTTTTCTCTGAGTTATGCTTATGCTAAGTTTTTAAAATATTCTTATGAGACTAATCAGGTCATAGTTTCTTCTTTGCTGCCATATATGAACGCTGGTGAAAAAGCTGTAGTTTTTTCTAAAACCGCTAAAGAGCTTCCGGCAAGAATAAAAAATATATTGGAGGCTTTTCCCGCTATATATATGGTAAGCGAGATTACAAATATACAGCAAGTACGCAATTATTTTCATTTGGCGATTATCCTAAAATTTTTCGGGTCGAATGCTAAAGCATATGATAAAGACAATGCCTATAATCGCGCAATGGCGGCGGATGTTAAAAATAATATTTCACAATTGCGTCTTGTATGCGCTCACTATTATTACAATTTATGGCAGTATAAAAATATGTATATAATCGATTTTACAAAAGATAAAAAATTAAGCTTAGATGAAGAGGGCTAAACAAAACGTATATGCAATACGCAAGACGGAGCCTTTGATTTTTCAGCAAATAGAGTTCTTCCCACGTCTGTTGAAAACCGTCCGGCAAATTATTCTGTTAATTACTATAATAAAATATTAATGGGGTCAATATAATGGGTTTCATGAAGTATATTATTACATTGATAAATAAAATTAAAATAAAATCTGCAGATTGTATTCCGTTTACGCAGCTTAGACATTTATTGCGGGCTTATGCCAACAACAATACTATAACTATTGTTAAAACTGACGGCAGGATAATTAAAAACCCTTTATTTTTAAAAAAATTGAAAGTGTCTATTAAAGGCAGCGGACATTTTTTAAAAATATATGAAAATATCGAAGGTTCTCTTAGAATAAATTCCAAATGTCCCGTCAATATCACTATCGGGAAAGGTTCGTATATTCATAAACTTGAAGTTACTAATTTTTCAATAGAAAATAATGTAAGCAAAATAGTCATAGGAGAAAACTTTTTTTGCAATGAAAGCCGTTTTTATCTCGACGGTTCCGGCAATGGAATTAATATAGGAAATTCATGCATGTTTTCATGGAACGTTTCCGTCCATACGTCAGATCATCACGCTATATTTGATTGCAAAACTCAAAAACAGATTAATCATTCAAAAAGCGTACATATAGGAAGGAATGTATTGGTAGGAGCGGGCACGGTTATATTAAAAGGAGGCGGGATATCCGATAATTCAATAATGGGCGCAAATTCTGTCGTTACAAAATATTTTTCTCAAAACAACATTATGATTGCCGGAAATCCGGCAAGAATTATAAAAACAGGCGTAGATTGGCAAAGATAATAATGCTTATAAAATACTGAAAATACTGAAGGCACTAAATGAAATCATCAATAATAGTTTCCATATATGACGAGGAGGGAGCAATGGATTTGTTTTATTATGAAAAATATTGAATCTTAAATAAAGCTGATTTGTTTGAGGGCGATAGGCGAATACATTGGAAGAAACAAGACGCCGACCGGAATATATAGTTAAAGAGAGCGTTAATGTTTAAGGAGAGATCATGGACGACAAACTTATAAAGAGAATTATTTTAACTGCATTATTAGGTCTAATAGGATTTTTATTTTATTTTCTTGATGGAAAGCTGAATTCATATAAAATGATAGATAAAGGGCATTTTGAAAATTATTCTTATGACTTTCAAAAACAACCTCTCCCTTTTGAGTTTGCATACGCCAAACCCGCTAATCAGCAGGTTTATGAAATTAATTTATCGATGAAATTCAGCGCGTCTGTTTTTCAAGGGAAACAAACGCTTTTTGCTACGGCAGATAAAAGCAGCGGCATAAGTTTATATGTTGATTCGGACTCTTCATTAATTATTGAGTATAAAGCAGAAGGAAAGAAAACCGCAGTAAGCCTGCCTGTAGTTTCACTTCAAAACGACAGAACATATCTTTTAGATCTTTTGGTATCAAAAAACGGCGTTATCAAGATTTTTATAGTCAAAGAACTTGTATTTAAAGACAGAGTAAGAAAATTTGATTTTTCATTAATAAAAGCAGGCAAAGATTATAATGAAAAACTTTTTA
>JAISRM010000020.1 GCA_031273645.1 Endomicrobium sp. | reverse complement strand
CTTTGGGATTGTATCCCGCTCTTAATTTTAATGTGTCGAATTTATGTTTGTTTTCTGGCATTTTTTTATCCTTTTTTGTTTTTTATCAGTTCAATAATTTAACGGCTCTTTCAAGGTCGTTTAACAAATCGTCTATATCGTTTGAAAAAATGCCGCTGTCAAACGAAACTTCTTTTTTTCTTTGCGTTGTTTTTTTATAAATTAATTGCGCGTAATTTTCTAAAACCCGCGAATATGATGTTTTTACATATTCCATTTGCAACCTCCCGTGTAAATAAAATTTGCTTTGTTTATTGCAAAATGAATTTACACATTCGGCTGAAGAAATTCAGGAATGATAATGATGAGTATTGAGATATGATAAAAGTGTTTTTAATGTTCATTTTAATGTCCATATTAAATATATATGTTTTATTTTATGAAATGATAATTAATATTTTCTCTTTTGTCAAGCATTATTTTTTAAACATATATGTTTAATGAAAAAAGCCGGACAGATTTTAATCTGCCCGGCTTTCCCAATTTATTTATTTTAAGAATTACATTATAATACCGCCGCCTAAAACAATATCGTCCTGATAAAAAACTACGCTTTGTCCGGCCGTAACCGACATTTGCGGCTCTTCAAAATTCACAATGACTTTGTTTTCTTCAATGGGAATTACTTCGGCTTTTGCCGGCTTGTGCTGCTGTCGTATTTTTGCGTTCACGTAAATTTTTTCTTTAGGCGGTTTTATCGATCCCCACGATATTTTTTCAGCCGTAAGTTCGCGCGAGTATAAGTCGTCTTTAGAACCGACGACGATAACGTTTTGTTTTGCAAGAATATTAATAACGTAGAGAGGTTCTTTTGAGCCGCCTTTAAGTCCGAGACCTTTTCTTTTTCCTATAGTGTAATTCCAGATTCCGTTATGTTTGCCGAGTATTTTTCCGTCTTTATCTGCAATGTCTCCGGAATTTGCTTTAAACTGCAGAATATCGTTGTAATCGCCGCAGTAAAAATCTTGGCTGTCGGGTTTTTCAGCTACGGGAAGATTTATATCTTTTGCTATGGCGCGCGCTTCGTCTTTTAAATATTTCCCGAGAGGAAAAAGAATTTCAGAAAGATTTTTTTGAGTAAGCCTGTAGAGAAAATACGTCTGGTCTTTATTTTGGTCTTTTGCTTTTTTTAGCCTGTGCATTTGCATGCTTTCGCTAAATTCTATGTTTGCATAATGTCCGGTGGCAAATTTATCAAAGCTCATTCCGAGTTTTTTTGCCGTCGCCGGAAGAACGCCGAATTTTATATGCGCGTTGCACCATACGCACGGGTTTGGCGTGCGTCCGGATCTGTATTCGTTTTTGAAATTTTCAAGCACCACTTTTTTATATTCGTCGCGGCAGTCTATTATACGGCAGGAAATGCCCAGAAAAGAGGCTATTTTTTTTACGTTTTCTATGTCTTCTTCTTCAGGCCCCAAGCATGCGTCGGCGCTTTTGTTTTTCGGCGCGGCAATGGAATTGTCCCATATCGACATCATTGCGCCCGTAACTTCGTGCCCCTGCTTTTTTAGAAGATAAGCGGCGACGGCAGAATCAACTCCGCCGCTTAATCCGACGAGAATTTTCATATATATTCCTTATTGATCGCTTTTTTGTGAAAGCCCTGATGCTGCGAAACTGTTCTTCCTATGGATTTGATTTTATTTGTTATGCAGAAACTGCATTTTGCCGGAGTGTCGGATATGCATATTTTCCCCGGGTAAATGGCGTATTGTTTTCTTCGTTCGCCTTCCGTAGCATTCGGCATTACGACGTTTGCTCCGCTTTGCAGGGCTATTATTCTTCCCTGAGGATTTAGCGTTTCCATAGCCGTGGTAGCCGGTATGTTGATGTCGGGCATAAGAAGCCTTAAAACCGCCATCACTTTAAGCGACGTCTCAAAATTATTTTTTTCAAACTCTTTTAGGCGGGTTTTAAATTCCAAATTTTGAGTTTTGCCGCAATAAACCGGAGTGTCGGGATTGTAAATAAAAGGACCTATGCCGGCCATATCGACAGGAATTGATTTTAAGTAGAGGATGTCTTTTGCTATGCTTTGCAGGGTCTGTCCGGGAAGCCCTACGATAATTCCGGAGCCTGTTTCGTAGCCGAGTTTTTTAATATTTTCAAGGCATTGTTTTCTGTTTGAAAGGCTCATGCCCGGATCGTATTTTGCATAAAGTTCTTCGTCCGTCGTTTCAATTCTAAGAAGATATCTATCGGCGCCGGCGTCGCGGAAAGCTTTGTATTCTTCGTAAGTTTTTTCGCCTATTCTTAAAGTAAGCGCCATATCTGACTTTTTAATTTCTGATATTATTTTTACTAACTTTTCAACGCTGTAATAGCGGTCTTCTCCGGATTGTAAAACTATTGTTTTATATCCGTAGCTTTTTGCTTTTTTTGCAAGTTCTATAATCTCGTCGGGTTCTATTCGGTAGCGTTCTAAAACGCGGTTATCTCGTCTAAGCCCGCAGTAAACGCAGTTTTGCCCGCAGTAATTTGAAAATTCTATCAAAGCGCGCAAATGAACTTCGTCTCCAAGATATTTTTGCCGCACGCTGTCTGCCGCGCAGGTAAGCGCGGAAAAATCTTTAAGTTCAAGCAGGCGCAGTATTTCTTTTTCGGTTAAAAAATGTTCTAAGGCGGCTTTGTTTAGTATTAAATCAATATCGGTATTCATGAGGGTATTTTAGCATATATGGGATTATTTGATAAGCGATTGAAAGTTTGCGCCGGTAGGCTCTTGAAAAACGCATAAATCAAACTCTTTCATGACGGAAAGAATGTGGTCAAAAATGTCCGACTGGTATCTTTCATATGCCGTCCATTCGGTTGTTGACGTAAAACAGTATATTTCAAGCGGCAAACCCTGCGGCGTAATAGGCAGCTGGCGAACCATAGTTGTAAAGTTCGGGCTTATATACGGCCTGCTTTTTATATAAGCGTCGCAATAAGCTCTGAATACGCCGATATTAGTTAACGCTCTTCCGTTTATGATGCTCGACGTAATATCATGCGCTGCGTTATAAGTTTGCAGTTCTTCCTCTTTTTTAGCGATATAATCTTTGATAAGCTCTATTTTTGAAAGCCGCGCAAGCAAAATTTTATCTGCAAATTTTATGCTTTGCATGTCGATAAAAACCGCTCTTTTTATTCTGCGTCCGCCGGCTTCGCTCATGCCGCGCCAGTTTTGAAATGAGTTTGCTATCAAATCGTAAGCCGGTATGGTAATTATCGTTTTATCCCAGTTTTGAACGGATATGGTGGTAAGAGATATATCGATAACTTCGCCGTCGGCATTGTGTTTTGGAACTTCTATCCAATCACCTATATGCAGCATTTCGTTCATGGCAAGCTGCCAGCTTGCCGTAAGGCCTAAAATCGTATCTTTGAAAATTATCATTAAAACTGAGGCTATAACTCCGAGAGCCGATATGAAATAAGTCGGTTCTTTTCCTATAAAATAGGCAAACATTATAAGAATCCCGAAGAAATTTATAAAGATCCTTATAAACTGTATAATTCCTTTTATCGGCATATGCGGGTTTGACTTGTTAACTTTATAGACTACGGTCAGAACGTCGTTTGCCGCTATAAGAATGCACAGCTGGAAATAAGAGGTTATAAGTTTTAAAGCTATCGAATTAATTAAAATGTATTCCGGAGGAAAGAAAAATTCTACGGCGGCCTGCGCGATAAAACCGGCTCCTAAATATCCAAAATCTGCCAAAAAGTTTGTTTCTTTTACGGCTTCCTGCCATTCTTTATTTTTTAAATGAAAATATTTGCTGTATAAAAACCTGTGAGAGATATAATTAAACAAATGCCATGACAGAAACAGCAAAATAAAAAATACCGCAATAGTCGCGCCGCCGGAAACCAGCGCGATATATTTTTGCGGAAAATTAAACATCTCAAAAAGGCTGACTATATATTGCATATACCTATTATATTAAAATATTATTTATTTGCGAACGAGCGCCCGCGCTGTCAGACATTAACGCAAAACAGACTGCGTCCGGTTTGTCATTCCCGCGAAAGCGGGAATACATGTTTACTAAAAAATTCTGTTTGTCATTCCCCGTCGTTCTTGTCATTCCCATGAAAATGGGAATCCACGTTTACTAAAAAATTATTTTTACATTACGTTTTTAAAAAGAAATAATGGTAGAGACTGTATTAATATTAAACATGGATTCCCGCTTTCGCGGGAATGACGGCGGCGGCTATTCCCATTTTCATGGGAATGACAGACACAAACAAAACAAGCGAAGTCTGTCGTCTCAGAATGTCTCAAAGTTTGTCATTCCCGCGTTTTTAATATTCGTTCTTCCTAAGCAGCCTGCACTCGAGTGTCTCTATCGGGTGGGAATCCACGTTTACTAAAAAATTATTTTTACATTACGTTTTTAAAAAGAAATAATGTTAGAGACTGTATTAATATTAAACATGGATTCCCGCTTTCGCGGGAATGACGGCGGCGGCTATTCCCATTTTCATGGCAATGACAAACTCTGAAAAACAGACTTCGTCTGCAGACGCAGTCTGTTCTCTCAAAATATCTCAAAGTTTGTCCCGATTCCTTTAAAGCCAACTTCAGTTTTTCCCCTAAAAAATTTACAGTTTCAATCCGCTAAAAAGCGCGTCTGGGGTGATTATTGAATCTAAGCTTTTGAATAATGCCCGTTTTTATTGCCGCTGAGCGTTGAATTAATTTCTTTATGCTTAACTTCAAAAATTTAGACTTCATTAGCGGGGATTTGCCTTTTTGTCCAAATTTAAAATATTTTTTGCATCGTTGGCAAGTTTTACGGCCAGAGGGATATTATTATAGCGTCTTTCAATGCGGTTTAAAAATCTTAAGAAATATTTTTTTGTTTTTATTCTTGCAAGAAACTTAAAATAATATTCAAAATGAATCAAAGTCGTAGTTCCTATATCGTCAATCAAAACGAAACGCCAGCCGTTTTTTGATTCTTGCAGCAAAATATTTTGCGGGTTTGAATTTCTGGTCATTATGGAATTGCAGTACAGTTTATTGTAAAACTCGGTTAAAGCCTTCAATATCTTATCGTAATTTTGCCGCAAAAATTTTTCGTCGTTTAAGATTTCCGCCAAACTCTTTGACACTTGTCCATCGTCGTTTTGTATCAATTCAAAAACCATCCCTACAACTTCTGCATGGTATTGCGCGATAAAATCATAGCTGCGTTTTTGCGAAAATATGCGCTTAAGATACTCCAATTCTATGTAATGCCTGAGCCTTT
>JAISRM010000011.1 GCA_031273645.1 Endomicrobium sp. | reverse complement strand
CCGTTTTCATTTTGATATAACGCTATTTGTTCTACGCCGTCCGGCGCTCCTCTTACCGCTATTAAATTTATTCCCTCTTCAGCTGCATTTTCCTGCACTTTTGCTATCGTTACATTCGTTACGCTGGCTTCATCTTCTATATTCTTCCTTAGCCTTTGCTGTAAACCCGCTTGCTTGTTTTCTCCGCTTTCTTCATTTATCTTCGGCCCGTTTACGTCTTCCACGCTCTTATCGCTCTTTACCTCTTCTGCTGCATCTTCGTCTTTCTTTATTTCTCCGCTGATCTCTTCTACCTCTTTCAATTCTTCAGCCCTTACCTGCCCCTCTCCCGGCTTTTGCGCATCTTCACTCCTCCTGTCTTCTGCTTTTACTTCCCGCCTATCCCTGCTCTCTATCCTCTTTTCTTCCGGCTTATCCTCTACATATGTCGTCTTCTTATATCCGCCTCCGCTTAATTGCCCGTTGTTTTGTTCTTTATATTGGTCAACTCTGCTCTGCCATTCCTTTATTACTTTCTCGTCCTTTACTATCTCACCGCGCGGACCAAATACCGTTACTCTTCCTTTTTCATCAACATTCGCTATTATCCTATCGCTTCCTTCCTGCATTACGTTTCCAAATTCGTTCACTGTTATGTTCTTCGCGCTCAATTCCTCTATATCTTGCGCGCTTAAGCCCGCTGCCCCAGCTGCATTTACATCTATTGATACTGACTGGTTTACCGCTCCTGCCCCAGAACCTGTCATTACCACGTTTTGTTCTAAGTTTTGCTTCGTGCGGTTTATTTTCTCCGCATCTTCCTGTGTCGCTGAAAATGCAGGCAAATTTAATATGTTGATTATAAAACATACCAATACTATCATCGAAACAGTCTTCATAAATCTGTTTCTCTTCCAGTATTCCTGAAAATATTGCCTTATCCCCTCTATCGCCTTATCCTTTAACCCTGCGGCTTTTTTTAAGTATTGCCCGATTTTCTCTTTCATGATTTCCCCCGTTCCTTATATTTTTTATTCCTTCTTTTTTTTCCATAAAAAAAACAAAAACCTCGGCACTTTTTCTTCTTTCTCATGCCGAGATTTTTGTTTTCCTTACCCTATATAATAATGATGCGCCAATAAGCCCTTTCCTATGCCTTATCCCTATTATATATACGATAAAACCCATTATTACTATTATTTCCCTTAACCCCTCCGGTATCTTATACCTCTCATACAACTTGTATAATTGCCTTGTTATATCATTGCCCTCTGCTCCCCATACTCTCTCTTTCCACTCCTGCCTCTTTACTTCCTTTATCACCGCTTTCCCGTCGCTTGCCCCGCTGCCTGCGCATTTGCCTTCTTGGCTCTTTTTGCCCGTTTCCCCTTTTACCCCTTCTTGCGCTCCAGTCAAAATCTCCCTTATATATTCGCTCACTTTCTGCGATATCCCTACTAACGATTCATTGCACTTTCCAAATATTGCGCTCACCATCTCCGCCGCCGTCCCAACCCCTATCATCACCGCGCTGTACCTGCTTACTTCCCCTGCGCTAAGCGCAAATCCGTTTATTAACATGCTCGCAAATATCATTAACGCGCATAGCCCCTTCTTCTTTGAAGAGGATATATTAAATCTATTGATAATAATCGCGTCGGTCTTCTTTAACATTGCTCACCCGTTATTCATCGGTTTTTTTCTTTACTGCTGTAGATATAATACATTAAACATATCAAAAAGATTCGCAATATATGTGAAACAAATGTAAAAAATGTTTATGTTTTAAGCGGTTTTTAATGCTGCGATTTGACTTTATAAGCTGAAAAATTTTACAATACTCATATGGCGACAATTAAAATTAATTCAGATAAATGTAAAGGCTGCAGTTTATGCGTTAACGCATGCCCTAAACAATGCATATCTTTTTCAAAACAATTTAACAAAACCGGTTATCACTGGGCTGTTTTAGAAAAAGAAAACGATTGCATAGGCTGCGGTTTTTGTTATCAGGTTTGCCCTGACGTGTGCATTGAAGTTTATAGATAACAAATTCCATAAACAAAAAAAGCGACCTAAAAGCCCGTTAAGTTTGCGGGCTTTATTTTTGATTGCAAAAAAGGATGCCAACAATATGAAAAAACTTGTAAAAGGAAACGTTGCGCTTTGCGAAGGCGCCATTACTGCCGGTCTTCACGCTTATTTCGGTTATCCTATAACTCCGCAAAACGAAGTGCCGGCTTATATGTCAAGAAAAATGGTTGAGCTTGGAAGAGTTTTTATTCAGGGCGAGTCGGAAATCGCATCGGCAAATATGGTGTTGGGAGCGGCGGTAACGGGAAAAAGAGCAATGACGTCGTCTTCGTCGCCGGGAATGTCTTTAAAACAGGAAGCTCTTTCTTATATGGCCGGCATGGAAATTCCGGCTTTAATAGTAAACGTTCAAAGAGGCGGACCGGGACTTGGCAATATTTCAGGCGCGCAATCCGATTATTTTCAGGCCGTTAAAGGCGGCGGACACGGCGACTACAGATTAATAGTTTTAGCTCCAAACTGCGCTCAGGAAATGTATGAAACCGCTTACGATTCATTTGATTTGGCAGAAAAATACAGAACGCCTGTAATGATTTTATCCGACGGAATAGTAGGACAAATGATGGAACCCGTTGAATTTAACAGACCGGAAATCAAGGAATTTGCAAATAAAGACTGGGCTTTAACGGGCTGCATGCAAAGAGAGCCGCGCTCAATAAAATCTCTCTTGATGAGGGAAGGATCTTTAGAACGCCATAATATAGATTTACAGGAAAAATACGAAATAATTTCAAAAAACGAAGTTCAATACGAATCGTATTTGACCGACGACGCCCAAATAATAATAACGGCTTTCGGCATAGCTTCAAGAATTTCAAAATCAGCCGTAAAACTTGCAAGAAAAAACGGGATAAAAGCCGGACTTTTAAGGCCTAAAACGCTTTGGCCATTTCCTTCAAAAATCATTTCCGAACTTGCAAAACCGCAGACCGCGTTTTTATGCGTAGAACTTAATCACGGGCAAATGGTTGAAGACGTCAGGCTTGCGGTCAACGGAAAATCCCGCGTAGAATTCTTGGGCAAAGGCGGGGGCGGCATTATAAATGAAATTGAAATCTTAGAAAAAATAAAAAAGTTGGTAAAATAATGAAAAAAATATTATCAAGACCCGAAAGTTTAAAAGACAATCAAATGCATTATTGTCCGGGCTGCGGACACGGCATAATACACCGCCTTGTCGCCGAAGCCATAGACGAGCTTGGAGTAAGAGAAAAAACTATAGCCGTAGCTCCCGTAGGCTGCGCGGTATTTGCTTACGACTATTTTAATTTTGACACGACGGAAGCCCCTCACGGAAGGCCGCCCGCCGTCGCTACGGGAATAAAAAGAACTAATCCCGATAAATTTGTTTTCACCTATCAGGGCGACGGAGATATTTCTGCAATAGGCATGTCTGAAACAATACACGCGGCTAACCGCGGCGAAAATATCACCATCATTTTTGTAAACAACGCAAATTACGGAATGACCGGCGGGCAAATGGCGCCGACTACTCTTATCGGGCAGGTAACCGAAACAACGCCTTTCGGGCGCGACCCAAAAAGAGAAGGTTATCCCATACATTTATGCGAACTTTTGTCTTCTCTTACGGCGACAACATATTTGGAACGCGTGTCAATCTATAATCCTAAAAATATCATAAACGCAAAAAGAGCCATAAAAAAAGCGTTTCAATATCAAATTGAAGGCAAGGGATTTTCTCTTATAGAAGTTATTTCAAATTGTCCTGTCGACTGGGGCATGACTCCGCTTGATTCAATTAAATGGGTTGAAGAAAAATTTATAGAAGAATTTAAGCTCGGATTGATCAAAGACAAAACGGAGCAAATATGAAACATGAAATAATAGTAGCCGGATTTGGCGGGCAGGGAGTGCTGCTTGCCGGAACTTTAATAGCCCAAGCCGCAATAGAACAAGGTTTGCACACAACGTGGTTTCCGTCTTACGGCGCCGAAATGAGAGGCGGAACGGCAAACTCAACTATAGTCGTCTCCGATGAAGAAATCGGCTCCCCTCTTGCTTTTAACGCCAATGCTTTAATAGCTTTAAACGAGCCCTCTCTCAACAAATTTTTGCCGCGCATGGCAAAAAGCGCTGCGATAATAGTCAATTCGTCTATTATCGCGCAAACAGAAAAATTTACCGAGAACACTTATTTTGTTCCTCTGTCTGAAATCGCCGATAAAACCATCGGAAATATAAAAACTGCGAACATGGTGTCCGTCGGCGCGCTTATCAAAGCTTTAGAGTTATGCGCAGATCATATATGCAAAATGGAAAACAAAATTTTAAACATAAACAGCGCGGTTAAAGCTGTTGAAACTGCGTTTTATGCAAAACCAAAACTTGTCGATATTAATAAAAAAGCGGTGCTTGCCGGTTACGATTTTATAGAAGCGTGATTTAAGGAATAATATGAATATCAATATCCGTCCGGCAAAAGTATCGGACGTAAAAACAATACATAAAATAGTTGAATATTACGCCGACAACAAAGAGATGCTTCACCGTTCTCTTAATTCGATATATGAAAATATTCAGGAATATATCGTCGCCGAAGAAAACGGCGAAGTTATAGCCTGCGGAGCTTTGCACGTAGCATGGGAAGATTTGGCGGAAGTAAAAGCTCTTGCCGTAGCTCCCGAGCACAGAAGAAAGAAGCTCGGCACAAAAATCGTCCACAAACTGCAGGAAAACGCAAAAGAGCTCGGAGTAACAAAAGTTTTTTCTCTAAGTTTTAAGCCGAACTTTTTTATTAAACTCGGATATAGCGTAATACCAAAAGAAAGTCTGCCTCACAAAATATGGAGCGAATGCATAAACTGCCATCTCTTTCCCGATTGCGGAGAAGTGCCTTTGCTTCTTTCTTTAAAATAGCGGAAATCTTTTAAAAACTATAATTAATTGGTAAAATAACGTCTGTATTTAAGTCAGGCGTTATTTTTTTAAGAGGAGTCCTTATGAAAGTTGTAATTCTTGCAGGCGGTTACGGCACAAGAATAAGCGAAGAAAGCATTTTAAAGCCAAAGCCGATGATAGAAATAGGCGAACTGCCCGTGCTGTGCCATATAATGAAATACTATTCTGCTTTCGGGTTTAGCGAATTTATCATTTGCTGCGGGTATAAAGGCTATCTTATAAAAGAATATTTTTCAAATTATTTTCTTCACAACAGCGATATAACTTTTGATTTTTCAAACGATAATAAAATGACTGTTCACAATAACGCCGCAGAGCCTTGGAAAGTAACTTTAGTTGACACGGGTTTAAATACGATGACAGGCGGCAGGCTTAAAAGAATAAAAAAATACCTTGACGGCGAAAGATTCATGATGACTTACGGCGACGGAGTATGCGATTTAGACATAAAAGAGCTGATAGAATTTCACAACATAAGTAAAAAAATAGCCACGCTTACCGCAATACAGCCCGGCGGAAGATTCGGCGTTATAAATCTTGACGATACAAAAAATTTCATTACAAGTTTTTCTGAAAAAAGCAAAGAAGACGGCGGCTGGATAAACGGCGGCTTTATGGTATTAGAGCCTGAAATTTTTGATTATATTGAAAGCGACTCCACCATTTTTGAAAAAGAACCGCTTGAAACGCTGGCTATGCAAAAACAGCTTTGCGCTTTCAAACACACGGGTTTCTGGCAATGCATGGACACGCAAAGAGACAAAATAGCGCTTGAAAAATTATGGACAGAAAACCAAGCCCCATGGAAAATCTGGTAAAAACAGACGCAGCCCGCAGACGCAAAATATTTTTCAGCTTGTCATTCCCGCGAAAGCGGGAATCCATGTTTACTAAAAAATTATTTTTACATCGCGTCTTTAAAAGAAATAATGTCAGAAATTGTATTAATATTAAAAATGGATTCCCATTTTCATGGGAATGACAGACCTTGAAAAAACAGACAAAACCTGCAGGCGAAGCCTGTCGTCTTTCAGCTTGTCATTCCCGCGAAAGCGGGAATCCATGTTTACTAAAAAATTATTTTTACATCGCGTCTTTAAAAGAAATAATGTCAGAAACTGTATTAATATTAAAAATGGATTCCCATTTTCATGGGAATGACAGACCTTGAAAAAACAGACAAAACCTGCAGACGCAGTCTGTTTACAGCCTTCGGCTGTTTTATAAAAACAGACGCAGCCTGTCGTCTTTCAGCTTGTCATTCCCGTGAAAACGGGAATCCATGTTTACTAAAAAATTATTTTTACATTGTGTTTTTAAAAGAAATAATGTCAGAAACTATATTAATATAAAAGTGGATTCCCGTTTTCACGGGAATGACAGACACAAACAAAACAGACAAAACCCGTATTCCATAAAACAGACGCTGTCTGAAAAGAAATAATGTCAGAAACTATATTAATATAAAAATGGATCATTATGATAAATTTTTACAAAAACAAAAAAATTTTTATTACCGGACATACGGGCTTTAAAGGCGCGTGGCTTTGCGCTATATTAAATATTCTCGGAGCAAAAATTACGGGCTATTCTCTTTCTGCCCCAACAAATCCAAACCTTTTTGAACTTTCAAACATTGAAAGCAGCGTCAACACAATTTTTGCAGATATTAGAGATTTGCAAGGATTAAAACAAGCCCTCGCCGCGGCAAAACCTGAAATAATAATTCACATGGCCGCCCAGCCTCTCGTCAGACAATCTTATAAAGATCCGGTATATACTTACGAAACAAATGTTATGGGAACGGTAAATATTTTAGAAGCCGCAAGGAATTGCCCGTCGTTAAAATCGTTTCTTAACGTAACTACTGATAAAGTATATAAAAATGTCGAGCATCATAAAGGATATTCCGAAA
>JAISRM010000006.1 GCA_031273645.1 Endomicrobium sp. | reverse complement strand
AGAAAGAAGACAAATTGAGGAAGAAAAAAAGCGCCGCGCCCAAGAAGCAAAAGCGGCTCAAGAAGAAAGAGAAAGAATAGAAAGAGAAAAGCTTGAAGAACAAGCCAGATTAAAACGCGAGCAGATAGAAGCCGAAAAGAAACGCATAGAAGAAGAGAAAATCAAAATAGAAGAAGAAAGAAGACAAATTGAGGAAGAAAAAAAGCGCCGCGCCCAAGAAGCAAAGGCGGCTCAAGAGGCAAAAAAACTTGCCGCGCAAGAGGAAAGAGAAAAAATAGAAAGAGAAAAATTTGAAGCAAAGCAAAGAAAAGAAGATGAAAAAAAGAGAGAGGAAGAAGAAAAGAAACGCGCCGAAGAATTAAAAAAGCAGACGGCTGAGCGCGGAAAAGCCGGCGAGGAAGAAAAAGCTAAATCGCAAAAAGAAAAGCTTGACGCAAAAATTAAGGAACAGGAAGAAATAAAGCGTTTTAACGAAATGCAAAAGCAGGACTTTAAAAAAGAGTCCGAAATGCTTAAAAACGCGCAAAAAAGCGAGCGCAAAAAGAGCGATAGCCAATCAAAACAGGCTGAAGAAAAAAAGATAAAAGAAAAAGACGAAGCCAAACTTCTTGCCCAACGAAAAAAGAAAGAAGAAGCCCAAGCCAAAGAAGATGCGAAATCTGCAAAGAAAGCCGCTCAGGAAGAGCGCAAAAGGATTGAAGAAGAGCAAAGAAGGCTTGAAAAAGAAAAAATAAAAGAAGAAAACGAAGCTAAAGCAAAAGCTAAGTCTGACGCTCAGGCAAAAGCTGAACAAAAAGCTCTTGAAGAAGCAAAAATCAGAGATAGTATAAAAAAGTTTGAAGAGGAACAAAAAGCTAAATCTTCTTCCGGCAAAAAAGATGCGCAGCCGGCGTCTGCAGGCGGCAAAGCGGAACAAAAACGCAAAGAGGAGCTTGACGCAAAAGCAAAAGCCAAACGCGAACTTGACGAAATGGCTGCCGAACTTGAAAGGAAAAAGAAAACGCAGCCCGGCAAAAAACAGGACGATTTAAAAAGCGGCCGGCATGCAGACGGCGATACGCTGGAATTGAAATTTATTTTGCCGCAGGACGAGTATTTTGGCGGATTGTCTTTTGATTTGTCTAAAAAAGGAGTTAAAGAAATAGCCAAAATTTCAAAAAAAATATTAAAGCATATTAATAAAAACGGCGAAGTATCAAAGATTCTTATCGAAGGTTATACCGATTCTTTGGGAGATACGGAAAGCAATAAAAAAGTTTCTTTAAGAAGAGCAGCCGTAGTTGCAAACGAATTGGCAGAAAACGACATTGATTATACGATTATAGAACCGATAGGCATAGGTCCCCGAGACTTTTTATATCCGGAACGCCCGGAATCGCCTGATAATGCCAGAATTGAAATAAAAGTAATAAAATAAACTATTCAAACATTTGGGTGCGCGACTTATTGCCTTTAAAAGCGATAAGTCGCGGGTTTTTTTTATTGAAACGGAGTTGTTAAAATGTTAAAATATAGAACAAATTCAGTCGAGAAAAACGGTTAATAAGCTTTGCATGCGGTATATTTTATAAAAATCAGGCTTCTTAACTTTTTTTGTTTAGGGGTGTTATGGCTAAACTTGAAATCAAAAAATACGGCGATTCGGTTTTAAGAAAAAAAACGAATCCCGTCGCGCAAATAAACGGCGATATAAAGCAGCTTGCCGCAGATATGCTTGAAACTATGTATGGCGCGCCCGGCGTCGGTCTTGCTGCGCCGCAGATAGGAGTTTCTTTAAGAATGTGCGTTATTGACGTTTCGCCTGATAAAAAAAATCCGATAGTGATGGTAAATCCCGAAATAATTTCCGGAGAAAACAAAATAACTGCAGAAGAAGGCTGTTTGTCTTTTCCCGGAATATATGAAAGCGTAAAGCGTTTTGAAAAAGTTGAAGTTTCTTATACGGATTTAGACGATAAAACAAAAAAAATCAAAGCCGAAGGCTTCCTTGCAAAAGCCGTTCAGCACGAAATAGATCATCTCGATTCAAAATTGTTTATAGATTATCTTCCCGATTGGAAAAGAAAAAGCGTTGAAAAAGAAGTAAAAAGAAAAAAGAAAGCGGGGCAATGGTGAAAATACTTTTTTTCGGCACGGCGTCTCTTTCCGCCGCTTTTCTTGACAATCTTTATGCGGCTAAACACGATATTTTTTGCGTTACGATGCCCGATAAACCGGCTTCAAGAGGGCAGAAACTGTCGGCTCCGGCTGTAAAAATTTTTGCCCAAAATAAAGGCATTCCTTTTATACAGCCTTTAAAATACGACGATTGCGTTTTTGAAACTTTAAAAGCTTTTAACGCAGATGCGGCAGTAGCCGTCGCTTACGGAAAACTTATTCCGCAGCGAATTTTTTTGCTGCCTAAACATAAAACTTTTAACATACATTTTTCGCTTCTTCCAAAATATCGCGGCGCGGCGCCCGTGCAATATGCTTTGCTTAACGGCGAGACGCAAACCGGCGTTTCATCTTTTTATCTTGAGCAAACGCTTGATACGGGCGATATTATCATACAGAAAAAAATGCCGATAGAACCTGTTGATACCGCCGAAACTCTGTTTTCAAAACTTGTCCCTTTAGGGATAGAGATTATGAACGAAACTCTCGTTTTATTTCAAAATGGGGCGTCTTTCGGAAAAAAACAGGAGGGAGAACCTTCCTACACTCATATTCTTAAAAAAGAAGACGGTTTGATAAATTGGAGCAAAAGCGCTGCAGAAATTTTAAATATGTTTAGAGGTTTTTACCCTTGGCCGGGAACGTATTGCGTAGTTTCAAAAGGAAAACTTACAGGAAAAAGAATTAAGATTATTGAATTTAAAATTATTGACGACAGTTCGCTTAACGGGGAATGCGGAAAAATTTTTTCAATTGAAAAAAACAAAGGCTTTTCGGTTCTCTGCGCTAAAGGCATTATTCTTGTTACAAAAATACAGCCTGAAAATAAGCCGGTCATGGACGCATGGAATTTTATTCAGGGCGGCCTTCTTTCTTTAAACGATTATCTTTAACCTCAATTTGCAAATCTACTTGATACTATCCAGACTTCGTCTGTTTTATGAGACAGGCTACGCCTGTTTTACGGGATAACGGCTTGCGACTGTTCTGTCATCAGTGAAAGCGGGATCCAAGTTTGCTAAACAATTCTTTTTGCATTGTGTTTTTAAAAGAAATAATGTTAGAAGCTATATTAATATTAAAAATGGATTCCCATTTTCATGGGAATGACAGACACAAATAAAACAGACGCTGTCTGTGTTTCATAAAACAGACGAAGTCTGCAGACGCAGTCTGAAAAGAAATAATGTTAGAGGCTATATTAATATTAAACGTGGATTCCCATTTTCATGGGAATGACAGACACAAATAAAACAGACACTGTCTGTGTTTATGTGAGATGACCGAACAGACGCTGTCTGTCTTTCATAAAACAGACGAAGTCTGTCCCATTTTCATGGGAATGACAGACGCAAACAAAACAGACGAAGCCTGCAGACGCTGTCTGTGTTTCATAAAACAGACGAAGTCTGTTTTCAGCGGGTTGATGACAAAATGTTGTCGGCGCGTAATATTAATAATTTTTAAAATATAGTATAATTTTTAGTATTAACGTCTTATTTAAACAGGGGGATTTTATGGCGGAAATTAATCTTACGGAAAGTAATTTTTCACGGGAGGTTTTAGAATCTCCTTTGCCCGTTCTTATTGATTTTTGGGCGCCGTGGTGCGGACCATGCAAAATGCTGTCTCCCGTTATAGAAGAGCTTGCTTTGGAATATGAAGGGAAGGCAAAAATCTGCAAATTAAATACAGATGAAAATATGACGCTTGCTTCGCGTTTTCAAATTACTTCAATTCCGTGCCTTATTTTATTTAAAGGCGGACAGCCGGTTCAAAAAATAGTCGGGTTTAGGCCTAAAGGCGACATTAAAAAAATGATAGACGCCGCTCTTTAAACGCATTTTTTTGACGGGAAATACAAGAAGGTCGGTTAATGAAATTTAAAATTTTTACGGCTGTTTTGGTACTGGCTGCTTTATGGACGGTTTTGTTTTTTACTGCCGAAGTCCGTCCTGCGACATTTTTTTCTTTCGGCAAAAAAATTGCTTCGCGCTTTTCAGAGGGCGCAGGTAAAATAGACGCGCAGAATTTCTTTTCTTTGTTTACAAGCAAAAAAAAGAAAAGTAATAAAAAACCTGTTTCTGCGCCGCAAAGCAAGAAGGCGCAAGGCAACAATTTTTCTATGCGGGATACGCGGGGAAATACCGTAAAACTTTCCGATTACAAAGGAAAAGTCGTGTTTATTGACTTTTGGGCTACGTGGTGTCCTCCGTGCAGAAAAACAATACCCGACGTGAAATTTTTACACGAACGTTTTGCTGGCAATCCAAATGTTGAGATCATAGGCATAAATATCGGAGAAGACGAAAACAAAGTTAAGAAGTTTATTGAAAATAACAATATACAATATACGGTTTTGTACGGAGACGATAAAATAGCCTCAGCTTACCAAGTCAGAGCCATTCCGACGTTTATTATATTAGATCAAAACGGAAACAAATTTTACAGAAGCGAAGGATACAGACAAGGGGAAAGGAATAACTGGGTTACGTTAATTAAAACTCTAATTAAGCCTGCGTCTCCGCCGGCGGTTGCTCCGGGCGCTCGGCAAAAATCTTAAAAAAAAGGCGGACAAAATGCGGATTAAACTTTTAATTGTTTTTATAATTTTATCAGTTTGCCATTCTTTTGCTTTTTGCCAAAAGGCGCCTGATTTTATGCTTAAAGATATGGACGGAAAAACGGTAAAACTTTCCGATTATGCGGGAAAAACGGTGTTCTTAGATTTTTGGGCTACGTGGTGTCCTCCGTGCAGGCAGTCTATACCGGTTGTAAAACAGCTTCATAAGATATCGTCAGATTTGAAGTCGGTCGTCATTCTTGGAATTAATACCGGAGAAAACGAATCCACAGTAAAACAGTTTGTTAAGGATAACGGCATAAAATATACGGTTTTATACGCAAACCGCGAAGTTTTAAAAAATTACAAAATTAACGCAATACCTTCGTTTTTTATCATTGACAAAAACGGAAATATCGTTAAGAAAGACGTTGGATTTACGCCGTCTTTTGAAAAAGAATGGGAATTGAAATTAAGGCAATTATCTAAAGAATAGAGGCAATATATGACGTATGACGTTATTATCATAGGCGGCGGGCCGGCCGGGCTTACGGCGGCAATTTATTGCGCAAGGGCCAGGCTTAATACTTTGATTATTGAAAAGTCCGGCTGCGGCGGACAAATGGCCATTACCGATATTCTTGAAAACTATCCGGGTTTTACCGGTGGAATCAACGGTTTTGATTTAGCCGTTAAGCTTGAAGAGCAGGCTAAAAATTTTGGGGCTGCTATCGCTTATGCAGAAGTCTTTGAAATAAGAGACGGCAAGATAAAACAGACGGTTACGGCAGACAATACCTACGAATCTAAAACTATAATTATAGCTTCCGGAACGACAAATAAAAAACTCGGGATAAAACAAGAAGAGAAATTTATAGGCAGAGGAATTTCTTTTTGCGCCACATGCGACGCGCCTTTTCATAAGGGCAAAGACGTTGTAGTCGTCGGCGGAGGAGATTCTGCGGTTCAAGAAGCCGTATATCTTGCAAAATTTGCTTCAAGCGTAACGATAATACACAGAAGAGATAAGCTTAGAGCGGCAAAATCTCTTCAGGAAAAACTGTTTTCTTGTTCCAATATATCAATTCTTTACGACACAATCGCGCAGGAAGTTTCAGGATCGGAAACTCTTGAATCTCTCAAGGTTTCAAATATAAAAACCGGCGCGGTAAAAGAACTAAAGGTCAGCGGAGTTTTTGTGTTTGTAGGTCTGCTGCCAAACACTTTATTTCTTACAAACATTGCTCTTAACGAAAGCGGATACATAATTACCGATGAAAATATGAAAACAAGCGCCGCCGGCATTTTTGCCTGCGGGGACGTGAGAAAAAAACTTTTAAGACAGGTTGTAACCGCCGCCGGCGACGGAGCTTTAGCCGCGATAAGCGCGCAGCATTATATAGAAGAAAATTTTGACGCCGAAAGCTGAAATATTTTGGCTCTAAAACATTTATGTTGAGCAAGACCAAGATGGGATTTTTTAAAATGAAATATGAAAACTTTTTATATAGTTGACGCAAATGCCTATATACATCGGGCATATCACGCTTTACCGCCTCTTTCTACTTCCGATAACAGACAGGTTAACGCTGTTTACGGTTTTATTAAGCTTTTGCTGAAAATAAAAGAAACATTTAAACCGGATTATATAGCCGCGTGTTTTGATTATCCCGCCAAAAATTTCAGACACGCGCTTTACAGCGATTATAAAGCCCACAGAAAACCTCTTGACGAAGCTTTGATAAGCCAGATGCCTGCGGCAAGAGAAGCCGTCGAAGCTTTAAACATAGCCAAATGCGAAATAGAAGGCTATGAAGCCGATGATTTAATTGCCTCGATAGCGGAGCGCAATAAAAAAGAAAACATAAAAACAGTAATAGTTACCGGCGACAAAGACATTTTGCAGCTTGTAGTAAACGATAAAATTCTCGTCTGGAACGATTCAAAAGACATTATGTTTGACGAGGAAAAAGTTGAAGAAAAGTTCGGCGTCCCGCCTAAACGACTGCTTGACGTTTTTTCTCTTATGGGAGACGCCGCCGACAATATACCGGGCATAAAAGGCATAGGCGAAAAAACCGCGGTTAAGCTTATAAACGAATTTACAACTTTAGAAAACGTTCTTGCAAATGCAGACGCTGTTAAAGGAAAAACCGGAGAACTTTTAAAAAATTACAAAGAAGACGCTTTAAAAAGCAGAATGCTTGCGCAGCTAAAAACCGACGCTCCGGTAAACGACAACGCGAGTGATTTTGAAAGCAAAAATCTTGACGAAAAAAAAGCTTCCGACTTTTTTGCCAAATATGAATTTAACAGTCTTTTAAAAAAATATTTCGGCAAAGAAATTCAGCCTGCGGCTTTAGAGCGCGGCAAAAACGTTTCTTTTAATTTTGACTTTAAGCCTGAAGAATTTAAATCGGAAATAGCAAACTCCAAAGTTTCTGTTGAAAAGCTTGTAAAAGAAATTCAAAAAAACGGAGAGTTTGCGCTTAAAACTCTCGGTTCTTCGGCGGATTCTTTAAAATCAAAAATAGTAGGCGTTTCTTTTTATGCAGGAGAAGCGGCTTATTACGTTCCCGTAGGGCATAACGATTTTACTTTGACCCAAATTTCTTTTGACGAATTTAAAGAAGTTTTCTCAGAAGTTTTATCAGATAAAAAAATAAAAAAGATCGGCTTTGATTTAAAACATGAACGAAATATTTATAAAACAAACGGACTTGAGATCAACGGGTTAGAATTTGACGCAATGCTTGCCTCTTACTGCTTAAATCCTTTAAAACCGCACGATATAAGCTATATGTCTAAGGAATATCTTAATTTTGACGCCGGAGACGAATCCTTTCTTGGAAAAGGAGCTAAAAAAATTGCTTTTGCCGACGCTCCGGCGCAGCAAAGCGCCCAATATGCCAACTCCGTATCATATGCGTCTTATAATTTGCGTCCGGCGTTAAAAAAAGTCTCTGACGACGCGCAGCTTAGCGCTTTATTTTCAGACATTGAAATGCCTCTTGTGGAAATTCTTTCCGACATGGAGCTTGCGGGAATTAAAATCGACGCTGAATTTTTGAAAACTTTTAACGAAAAAATAGTTTCCGAAATAAAAAATGTTGAAAATAAAGTGTATGCCGCAGCCGGCGGAGAGTTTAATGTAAATTCTCCAAAGCAGCTTGGATTTATAATGTTTGAAAAACTGAATATGCCCGTTATAAAAAAAACAAAAACCGGTTATTCCACCGATGAAGAAGTATTGACGGAACTTTCTTCTTACGAATTTGCCCGCGAAATTTTAAAGTACCGCGAACTGCAAAAATTGAAAAGCACGTACATCGATCCTATCGTAAATTACTGCGCTTATTACGGAAAACGCATACACACTATTTTTAATCAGGCGGTAACAAGCACGGGAAGGCTTTCTTCGACGGAACCTAATCTTCAAAATATTCCGATAAAATCCGCTTACGGCAGAGAGTTTCGCAAAGCGTTTATTCCCGAAGACAAAAAAATCTTTGTTTCGGCCGATTATTCGCAAATAGATTTAAGGGTTCTTGCCCATATTTCCCGAGATGAAAAATTAATACGGGCTTTTAAAGACGGACAGGATATTCATTGCGCTACCGCAAGAGAAGTTTTTGACATTCCAAAAGCCCAACAGGTTCCGGCTGATTTAAGAAGCGCGGCAAAATCTATAAATTTTGGAATAGTTTACGGCATGTCTCCTTTTGGTCTGTCTAAACAACTTGGCATACCTTTTACAAAAGCTAAAGAATACATCGAGGGATATTTTGAAAGATATTCGGGCGTAAAAAAGTGGATGAAACAGATGGTGATAGACGCGCAAAAAGACGGCTATGTGCGCACAATAACCGGAAGAATAAGATATATGCCCGAATTTGCAGCCCATAACGCGCAAGTCAAGCAGGCCGGCGAGAGAATAGCTTTAAATATGCCCATACAGGGCACGTCGGCAGACATTATAAAAATTGCGATGGTAAATATATACAATGAGCTTAAAAACCGCAAGATTGACGCTTTAATGTTGCTGCAGGTTCACGACGATTTGCTTTTTGAAGTTGCTCAATCGCATGCGGACGAATTAAAAGAGCTTATTAAAGATAAAATGGAAAACGCGGTTTCTCTGCTTGTTCCTCTGTCGGTGGACATTAAGACCGGAAAAAGCTGGGGAGAAATGAGCTGAACGCAATTTTATAGGTATTGGAGCCAATGTCCGTTTTGTCATTCCCGTGAAAACGGGACAGACTTCGTCTGTTTTATAGGGATTGTCACCAATGTCTGTTTTGTCATTCCCGTGAAAACGGGAATCCAAGTTTGCTAAAAATTTTTTTTTACATTGCGTTTTTAAAAGAAATAATGTTAGAAACTATATTAATATTAAAAATGGATCCCCGCTTTCGCGAGGATGACAGACTGAAAGACCAAGTTTGCTAAAAAATTTTTTTACATTGCGTTTTTAAAAGAAATAATGTTAGAAACTATATTAATATTAAAAATGGATCCCCGCTTTCGCGAGGATGACAAACTAAAAGACACTTAAAAACAGACTTCGTCCGTTTTGTCATTCCCGTGAAAACGGGACAGACTTCGTCTGTTTTGTCATTCCCGTGAAAACGGGAATCCAAGTTTGCTAAAAAATTTTTTTACATTGCGTTTTTGAAAGAAATAATGTTAGAAACGATATTAATATTAAAAATGTATCCCCGCTTTCGCGAGGATGACAGACTGAAAGACTCCAAGTTTGCTAAAAAACTTTTTTACACCCGAGAGATGCATTCGGGCGCAGTCTGCTTAGGAATAAAAAACATTTTGTGTGTTTACTTGATTGAATTTAACGGGATTACTCTATGATAATAGGATTGACGGGCGGCATAGCGACGGGAAAAAGCGAAAGCGCAAAACATTTTAAGGCGCTTGGAGCCTATATTATCGACGCCGATGCCATATCTCATAAACTTACTGCCAAAGGCATGCCGGCTTTAAACGAACTTGTAAAAGTTTTCGGCACCGATATTCTTATGAATAACGGCTGCCTCAACAGAAAAAAACTCGCCGAAATTATTTTTGCCGATTCTCAGGCAAAACTTGAAGTTGAAAAAATTCTCCACGCCTATATCATCGCAAAAACAAACGCCATTGTATCTGCAAAATACAGAAAATACGATATCGTAATAAACGCGCCTCTTTTGTTTGAGGTCGGCTTAGACAGAATCTGCGATAAAATAGTAGTCGTATGGATACCGTATCTTTTGCAGGTAAAAAGGCTTGCCGCGCGCGATAAAATAAACGGCTGCCAGATAAAGAAAAGAATCGGCGCGCAAATGCCGATAGAAAAGAAAATGGATCTTGCCGACTATATTATAGACAATTCCGGAACAAAAAAAGAGCTTGCAAAAAAAGTGAAAGAAATATACTCTAAACTTAAAGCGCAAGCCGCCGAATAAATTTTTACGTTATACCTGCCGTTAAAAACATAAATTTAACAATTTGGAGGTTTAGACTCTTATCCGTAATTTTTTATCTTTCTGATTTTTTGGCTACTTGGGGGTGTGAGAATGAAAAGACGCGATTTTATCGTTAATTCCTTATTGACTTTGGGAGGAACTGTTTTATTAAACGGATGTAAATTCGGGGGCAAAGAAACGCAAAAGAACGCCGGCTCAAAAGTGCTAACAAGAAAGTTTCAAGGCAAAGATATGCCTTTGCTTTCTTTAGGGTGCATGCGTCTTCCTACCGACGCAAACGGGCAGATAGATATGGCTCATTTTGAAAAAATGGTTGAATACGCAATGCAGCGCGGCGTCAATTATTTTGACACGGCCTACATGTATCACAAGGGGGAATCTGAAACGGCCGTAGGAAACGTTTTAAGCAATTATAAAAGGGAAAGTTTTTATCTTGTAAGCAAAAATCCTCTCCGCGCTCTCACCTCAAAAGCTGACGTAAGAAAAATCTTTGAAGAACAGTTAAAAAAATGCCGTACGGATTACTTTGATCTTTATATGGCGCACAATATGTCGCGCTTAACGATCGACAATTACCGCAATTACGACGTCTATGAGCAGCTTTTAAAATTTAAAGAAGAAGGGAAAATACGCCACGTGGGGTTTTCTTATCACGACGATGCGGAATTTTTAGAGCCTGTCGTCAACGAGCATCCTTGGGAATTTTGCATGATGCAGCTGAATTATTTAGACTGGTACGTGAAAGATTTTAAAAAACATTATGAAATTATAACTAAAGCTAAAACGCCTATAATCACTATGGAACCTTTGCGCGGCGGCGGACTGACTAAGCTTACGGGTTCGGCTAAAGCCGTTATAGCCGACGAAGCGCCGCAAGACACGCAGGCGTCTTTTGGTTTGCGCTGGGCAGCTTCCAAAGAAAACGTTTTTACCGTTTTAAGCGGAATGAGCAGTTTAGAGCAGGTTCAGGAAAACGTTGAAACTTTTACAAATTACAGACCTTTTACAAAAAAAGAAGCCGAAATTGCCGACAAAGTGGCCGATATTCTTCAAAGACAAGGCGAAATAAACTGCACAGGCTGCAAATATTGTCAGGATTGTCCGCGCGGCATAGACATACCGATGTTTTTTCTTGCCTATAACGAATATAAATCTACCGGAAATCCGGATAATTTGCTCAAGTGTTACAATCAAACCTCTCCGTTTCACCGTCCTGACAGATGTATAAAATGTAAACTTTGCAACGAGCATTGCCCGCAGTTATTAGACATTCCTCCGCTTTTAGAGATGATTGACGAGACGATTAAAACTCTGAAAATCTCGGAGGTAAAATAAAATGAAAAATAATATTTTTTACCGCATAAGAATTATTGCCGCCGTGATTGTCGCAGTATTATCTTTGGCTGCGGTTTTAGGGTTGTTTTATCCCGTTAAAATTTTTGATCTTCAGCTTGCTCCTCTGATTCAAAGAGTTTTTATAGATTTTAGCGCGGCTGCTTTAATTTTGCTTGCGGTAATTTTGATAATAACTTTGCTTTTTGGAAGGCTGTATTGTTCAACTATATGTCCTTTGGGGCTTTTGCAGGAATTTGCGGGTCTGTTTAAAAGAAAACCGCGCCGTCATGCGCGCAGCTTTCCCGTAAAGTACTTTATAGCGGCCGTAATATTTGGCGCTTTGGCGGGCGGGACGGCTTATATAATGCGCTACGGAGAGCCTTATACTTATTTTGTTTGCGCATTTAGTTTATCGGCGGCAGGAATAATCGCCGCGGCGGCCGTAATCATTCTTGTTATTCTTAAAGACAGATTTTTTTGTACAAATATCTGTCCTGTCGGCGCGGTTTTGGGTTTAATTTCAAAAGTTTCGTTAAACAAAATACATATATTGCAAAGAGATTGCGTTTCCTGCGGACTTTGTGAAAAAGTTTGTCCGGCAGGTTCTATAAATTCAAAAGAAAAAACGGTTGATAATGAAACTTGTTTGAAATGTTTAAAATGCCTTAACGTTTGCAATAAAAACGCGCTAAAATACGGCTTCGTCTGTAAAAAACAGAGTAAATGCGAATTTAATCCTAAAAGACGCAAACTTATTGTCGGCGCGGCGGTAATAGTTGTTTTTGCCGTTACCGCAAAAGCCGGACGCATTATAAAAAAAGCTTTAGCCGATAAATTTTCAGACGTTATTTTGCCGCCCGGAGCCGTAAGCGAACAAAGGTTTTTAAACAAATGTTTAAACTGTAATCTCTGCGTAAAAGCATGTCCGGAAAAGATCATAAAAAAAGCCGATTCAAAATTTTGCGCGCCAAGCATAGATTACAGTAAGAATTTTTGCAAATACGACTGCAATAAATGTAGCGCGGCATGCCCTGCAGGCGCGATAAAAAAACTTTCTCTTGAAGAAAAACAAAAAACAAGAATAGCCATGATAGCTCCTCCTGAAAATAATTTTGAAGGGTTTGCCGATTGCGTAAAAGCATGCCCTACAAACGCGCTGACTCTGAACGCAGAAAATCGGCCTGATTTTTCCGCTGTAAAATGCATAGGCTGCGGCGCATGTTCCGTTACAAGCAAAGGTTTTATAAAAATCTACGGCGCGGTAGAACAAAAAGCGCTGAATAAATAAAACTCAAAATCAGAAAATCAAAACAGGAGCCCGCGCTTAAATGCGAAGGCTCCTGTTTTTTGCGTTGCATCAAAAAAATATCCGCTAAATTATTGGTAACATATCTCCCCGCAGCAAGCTGTGGGCAACAACTTAATAATCTGGCGCGCAGTCTGTATTTAAGTTTGTCTGCAGACACAGTCTGTCTTCCATAAAACAGGCGAAGCCTGTAGTATTTAAGTTTGTCATTCCAGCGTTTTTAATATTTTTTCTTCCTAAGCAGCCTGTACCCGAATGTTTTTATCGGGCGGGAATCCAAGTTTGCTAAAAAATTCTGTCAGACGAAGTCTGTTTACATTGCGGATGTTCATTGTCCGAATCTTTCTTTTAAAATTTCAAACGCTTGCTGCGGGTCTTCTATATCTGTTACCGTTTTTTCCATCGGGCATTTGTCGTCGCCGGTTACATTGATTATATAATCTACAATTTTATCGGCGCGATACTTAATTCCGTATTTTTCTAATACGGGTATGGCTTCTTTTGAAAGAATTCCGGTATAAAGGCTTGCAGCTCCTCCGTAAACTAAAATAAGCGTGGAAGCTTTTCCGGTAACTTTATCATAAACGTCGCAGTTTTTAAAATCTCCGCTTTCAAGATGCTTAAACAGAGGCTTTATGCCTTTGTCGTCATAAATTTTAACCGTCCCGTCAGGATAGGCCACTATAAGGGCATGGCTTTTTAACATTTCTTTTAAATCGTTTACAGACGTCTTGGCATTCTTTGCCGCGCAGCCCAAAACTACTGCGCCTGCCGCCGCTGCTAAAAGTAAGAGCCGTAAAAATTTCATTTTTTTCATGTTATCATCCTTTTGAAGTTTGATAATGTATGATATACCCCATTTATTCATTTGTCAAGGTTTCTTTTTTAATGGTA
Source organism: Endomicrobium sp. (assembly GCA_031273645.1). Taxonomy (GTDB): domain Bacteria; phylum Elusimicrobiota; class Endomicrobiia; order Endomicrobiales; family Endomicrobiaceae; genus JAISLV01. Next base: position 17,294 of record JAISRM010000006.1, on the reverse strand, counting down.
AAGGGGATCTTTCTTGTCTTCTTTTTTTACTTTGCGTTGATATCGCCGCAATAGAAATATTAGACAGGGATTGTTTGGAAATTTGGTATAATATTAAAATTATGACAACTGAACTTACTTTTGAAAATATAAAAAAGAATCGGGAAATACAGACTTACCTTGAATTTACCGACAGAGCTTTTGCTCTTATGGGCTATAAAGAACACGGGCGCCATCACGCTCTTTATTGTTCCGATATTGCCGGGCAGATATTGCAATATCTTGGATATGGTCAAAGAGAGCAGGAACTTGCTAAAATAGCCGCTTATCTGCACGATATAGGAAATGTTGTCTCAAAGCATGATCACGACCAAAGCGGGGCGGTAATGTTTTTAAATTTTTTAAACTTGACGTCTTACGACGACGAAGCTTTTGCCGTGGCAAGCGCGATAGGCTGTCATGAAGACAAAAATATGGACCCCGTTTCTCCGATTGCCGCAGCTTTGGTTTTAGGAGATAAAACCGACGTGCGCCACGAGAGGCTCAGAACTGACGATTTGCGCAGCCTTGACAAACATTCAAAAGTTATCGCCGCTTGCCGCAAGGTTGACGTTATAGTCGATAAATCGCGAATGGTTATCGATTTAAGCATTCTTATAGACACTTCAATTTGTTCCGTTATGGATTATTTTGAAATATTTTTAGCCAGAACAAATTATTGCCGCAGGGCAAGCCGCATATTAAACTGCAGTTTTGAACTTCATATAAATGAGGATAAATTTCTATAATGTCCGAATGCGGTTCATATACCTTATTAAAAAAATCTTCACAATGCCGAGCAAGGCTAGGCCGTCTTTACACTGCAAGGGGCAATATCGACACGCCCGTGTTTATGCCGGTAGGCACGCAGGGCACCGTTAAAGGCGTCGCCACAGAATATCTTAAAGAAAGCGGAGCGCAGATAATTCTTGCAAACTCGTATCATTTGTATCTGAGGCCCGGAACCGAAATCATAAAACGCGCCGGCGGCATTCAGGAATTTAATTCGTGGCGAAAACCTATGCTTACCGATTCCGGCGGGTTTCAGATTTTCAGTTTAAACGAAATAAGAAAAATTAAAGAAGACGGCGCGCAGTTTCAATCCCATATAGACGGTTCCCGTCATTTTTTTACGCCTGAAAAATCCATGCAGGTTCAAAAAGACATAGGCGCGGATATCATAATGTGTTTTGACGAATGCGCTCCTTATCCGGCTTCTTACGAGTATGCAAAAAATTCGATGGAACTCAGTTTAAAATGGGCGGCAAAATGTAAAGATGAATTTTATAAAGACGACGCCCGTCTTAAGCAGGCCCTTTTTGGAATAATTCAGGGTTCTGTTTACGACGATCTGAGAAAAATAAGCGCTCAAAAAATGACTGAAATGGATTTTACCGGATATGCTATAGGAGGGGTTTCGGTAGGAGAGCCGAGAGAAGATAAAGAAAGAGTTATTGAAGTTGTCGAGCCTTTGCTGCCTGAAAATAAAGCCAGATATCTGATGGGCGTTGGCATGCCGGAAGACTTGTGGGAAGGCGTTCAGCGCGGAATAGATATGTTTGACTGCGTTATCCCGACAAGAAACGGGCGAAACGGTCAGGTATTTACAAGTTTGGGCAAGCTTAATATAAGAAATGCGGAATTTAGGCAGGATTTTACTCCTCTTGATCCGCAATGCGCATGTCCGGCGTGCAAAGGATACACAAAAGCTTATCTCAACCATCTCGTAAGGGCTCAGGAGAGCCTTTATTTAAGCTTATTATCTTTACATAACATTTATTTTATGATAAACTTGATGGAAAAAATAAGAAAAGCGTTGGAAAACGACAGCTTTTTTGAGGCGAAAGAAGAATTTTTTAGAAAATACTATAACAGAAAAAGCTGAGGTCAGACGCTGAGGCTCAGCGATTGCCGAAAAACCTGCAGCCGTTTGTTTTTCGCTTTAGTTTATAATAAATTGGAGATCACATGAAATTGATTAATTTTCTCGCCTTTATTTTGTTGTCTTTGACCGCCATGCCTTCTTTGGTTTTTGCAGACGCCTCGCCACTGTCGGGTTTTGGCGGATTAATGCCTCTTATTTTCATTTTTATTTTCTTTTATCTTTTTTTATTAAGACCACAGCAAAAAAAAGCAAAAGACCATCAGGCTCTTTTGAATACTTTAAAAAAAGACGATAAGATAATCACAAGCGGAGGCATATACGCTTGCGTTGTTTCCGTGGAAGGCTCGGTTGTTAAAATTAAAATAGCCGAAGGTGTAAACATACAGATAGAAAAGCAGTCTATATCCGCCGTAAACCCGGAACAAAAAGAAGACAAAATAAAAGTTCCCGAAATAGTCAAAAGATAAATTAAAAATGCTTTTAAATCGGCTTTATCTGAAGATGTATTTATGAATGAAAAAAATTATGTTTATTCAAGTATAACAGTTGAAGACATAAAAAATAATTCTATAGTCAGCAAATTTATTAAATCGGCAAACGATTATCTTGGGACGATAGGTTATACAGAACACGGAATGAGGCATGTAAGTCTTGTTGCCTCAACTGCCAGAAATATTCTTGAAAGGCTCGATTATCCCAAAAGATTTCAGGAGCTTGCTTCAATAGCCGGATATTTGCACGATATAGGAAACGTTGTAAACAGGCAGGATCACGGACAGTCGGCCGCTTTAATAGCCATGAGAATTTTAAAAGACATGGGCGCAACTCCCGACGAGACGGCTCTTATAATTTCCGCAATAGGCAATCACGAGGAAGAAATAGGCGATCCCGTAAATCCTATCGCCGCGGCTTTGATACTTGCCGATAAGTCAGACGTTCACAAAACAAGAGTCAGAAATCCCGCTTTTGCCGCAACGGACATTCACGACAGAGTAAATTATGCCGCAGAGCGTTCTTTCTTAAACGTTTTAAAAGATAAAAAAATAATATCTCTTCAGCTTACTATAGATACCCAAATTTCAAAAGTTATGGAATATTTTGAGATTTTTATGTCGAGAATGCTCATGTGCAGAAGAGCCGCAAATTTTTTGGAGTGCAATTTTGAGTTAATTATAAATGAGAGGAAATTACTCTGATGAGCAAAATTAATTGGAAGTTTTGGATTACGGCAGCGCTTTTGGCTTTTTCCGTTTACGCATTATTGCCTTCTTTTCAGTGGGCAAGGATGTCGGCTGAAAAAAAGGAGCAGGCTGAGAGAGAAAAAAATCCGATTTTGGGAAAAGCATTGAAATTAGGGCTTGATTTAAAAGGAGGAACGCATCTTCTTCTCGAAGTTGATTCTTCAAAACTTGACGAAAATGTAAAAATTAAAGATGCGGTTGACAGAGCTACGGAAATTATCAGAAACAGAATAGACCAGTTCGGAGTAGCCGAGCCTTTGATAGCAAAACAGGGAGATAAATGGATAGTTGTTCAGCTTCCCGGAATTAAAGACCCGAAAGCCGCAAAGAATCTTATAGGCAAAACGGCTTTGCTTGAATTTAGAATAGTAAATACCAGCAAAGAAGCCAATACAGTTTTAGATCTTATAAGGGAAAAAGGAATAACCCCCGAAGAATACAGAAATGATCCGTCCGCTTATCCCGAAATAGAAAAAATTATGCCGCAAGGCGCTTCCGTTTTTTCAAGTAAGGAAGACACCGGATATTATGTTTTAGACAAGGCCGAACTTACCGGCGCGGCTTTGACAAACGCTAAAGTAGAATTTGGCGGGCAGTTCGGACAGCCGATAGTTTCAATTGAATTTAATAAAGAAGGCGGCAGAATATTTGCAGATATAACCGACAGAAACAGGGAAAGAAATCTTGCTATCGTTCTTGACGCAATAGTGCAGTCGGCTCCTGTAATACGTTCAAGAATTCCCGACGGCAAAGCGATCATAGAAGGCAATTTTAACCCCGACGATGCAAGGCTTTTGGCCACTGTGCTTAGAGCAGGCGCTCTGCCGGCTCCCGTTAACGTGATAGAAGAAAGAACCGTAGGTCCTTCACTCGGAGACGATTCTATAAGAAAAGGTTTCTTGTCTTCTCTGATAGGCGTTGGCGCAGTTCTTTTGTTTATGCTCATTTATTACCGTACTTCCGGAGTGATAGCCGATATCGCTTTATTTTTAAATCTTGTAATTCTTATGGCTTTTATGGCTTATTTCCAGTTTACTCTTACGCTTCCGGGCGTTGCCGGCATAGCGCTGACGCTTGCCATGGCCGTTGACGCTAACGTTTTGATACTTGAGAGAATAAGAGAAGAACTTGCCGCCGGCAAAACCGCAAGGGTTGCCGTTGACGCGGGTTATCAAAAAGTTTTCTGGACGATTTTTGACTCAAACTTTACAACTATAATAGCCTCTATTTTTTTGTTTCAATTCGGCACCGGTCCTATAAAAGGTTTTGCCGTAACTCTTACCATCGGCTTGATTATAAGCATGTTTACGGCCATTTACGTTACAAAACTTATGTACGACTTTTTGTTTAAAGAAAACCTTTTGTTGAAATTTAAAATATAATTCGGGGGAATACTGTGGAACTTATTAAACGTCTCAATATTGATTTTATAGGAAACAGATATAAATTTTTTGCTATAACCGCTCTATTTGTCGCCGTTACAATAGGCGCTTTTATATACAGAGGCGGGCCTAATTACGGAATTGATTTTACCGGCGGAATACTTATGCAGGTTTCTTTTAAAAATCAGGTCGCCATGCAGGATCTCAGAAACAGTCTTGAAAAAAGCGAAATAGGTTCTTTTGAACTGCAAAGTTCCGAAAATCTTTTTATCATAAGAGCAAAACGCTCTCTTGAATCGCAAGACGCTTTTGACAATGCCGTAAAAAATGCTGCGCAGGCTGATTTTCCGGGAAATGAAATGACTGTTGAAAAAGTTGAATATGTGGGTCCTTCCGTAGGCGAATATCTTTCAAAACAAGCCTTGTATGCTTTCTTCTTTGCTTTTTTGGGCATGATAGTTTATGTCGCTTTCCGGTTTAAATCAAGCCTTTGGGGCGTAGCTGCCGTTTTGGGCATTGTTCACGACGTCGCTATAACTTTAGGTTTTGTCATTCTTGTAAATAAAGAAATAAATATTACGGTGATAGCCGCTCTTCTTACTATTGCCGGTTATTCTATCAACGATACTATAGTTCTTTTTGACAGAATAAGAGAAAACCTTAAGCTTTTGGCAAAAGAAGATTTTGCCTCAGTTATTAATAAAAGCATTAATCAAGTGCTTTTAAGAACGGTTGTAACGTCGGTTACGGTTTTTATAGTGGCATGCTCCCTTTTCTTTTTCGGAGGGGAAGTTATACATACTTTTGCTTACATTATGATTATCGGCACGGCTTTGGGAACTTTTTCAACCATTTGTCTTTGCACTCCGATAGTATATGAATGGGAAGTAAGAAAACGCAATCGTTTAAGAGCAGCAAGGCTTGCAAGGTAAAAGAAATACAGAAGCGCTGCCTCAGGTTTTTGTTTAGATTTACCGCTTGCCGCAGCTTGCTGCGGGCAACAACTTAGCTGTCAATTGCGGCAAAAGCCGCAACCGCTTATACTGTATGGCTTTCTGTGCGGAGTTTCATTTTCAGGCTTTTCTATTATGAAAAAAATAAAAAAATTTAAAGTTAATTTGCGCGTAAGGGAAATAATGCGCGTAATAAAAAAACTTACAAACAGCGCAGAGCTTACGCCTGAAATTGAAGAAGCGGTTCAGAGAGGATGCCATTTTTATTCAAAAGCGTTAATTCCCGCCGTTGTATGCGAAACTTTTGCAAAAGGTTTTCTTCCTTTTATCTATGAAAAAGACGCTCCGGCAAAATGGGTTGCCCAAAGCGTTTTTTTTGTTACCATAGGTTCCGAGCTTGAACGGGAATATAAAAAAAATGAAGAAGCTTTCGGGCAGCACACTTCAAAAATAGTTTCCGCCGTTGCCGTTGACGCTTTAGATCAGGCGAAAAATTTTATAGCGCGTCTTATTGCGCAGGAAGCGCAAGACGAATCTTGCGAACTTTCAAGAGCGGCAGACATTGAGCCTGACTTTTACGAAGCCGCTTTTAACGCTGTCTGCGCAGGTAAGATAGACATAACTTTACAAGACGGAAAACTTATCCCGCAATACTCCTCATGCGGTCTTTTTTATTGGACGCCGTCTAAGAAAAAAAATAAAAAATGACGACAATTTTTTTGTTCATATACAACCTGTTTTTTATATCTTTGCTTATTCCCGCTTCGCTTTTGCTTTTGATTTTCAGCTCAAAATACAGAAAAGAAATTTTTTATAAACTTCCCGAACGTTTTGCCTTGTGGAATTATTCCAAAAACTCTTCAAAAAAAACAATTTGGATTCACTGCGCGTCTTTGGGCGAAGTCCGCGCCGTTGAGCCGGTCATAGAGGGGCTAAAAGACGACTTTTTTATAGTTCTTACCGCGCTTACAAAGAGCGCAAGAGAATATGCCCAAAAAATGAATAAAGCGCATTTTTGCGCTTTGCTTCCTTTAGATATTTACCCTCTTGTTTTAAAAGCCTTTAAAATCGTTAAGCCCGACGTTTTTGTTATAGTAGAAACTGAACTTTGGGTTTCTTCTCTTTGCGGCGCAAAACGCGCGGGCGCAAAAATAATGACGGTTAACGGGCGCATGTCTGAAAAATCTTTTAAAATGTATAAAAAATTAAGGTTTTTCTGGCGGCCGTTTATAAAACTTATAGATTATATATGCGCAAGGACCGCCGCCGACGCGCAGCGGTTTGCTTTTCTTAGCGGCAAGACAGATAATATATCCGTCGGAGGAAACGTTAAATACGACAGAGATTTTAAAGTAAATTCCAAAAGATCGGATTTTGGTTTAAAAGACGGCGGCATTGTTTTTACCGCAGGAAGCACGAGAGATTTTGAGGAAGAAATAATTGCGCAAAGTTATGTTAAAATTAAGAAGAGCTATCCGGATATAAAGTTTTTTCTTGCGCCGCGCCATCTTTCAAGGCTTGGAGAAGTAAAAAAAATTCTTGCAAAATACGATATTTCCTATTCTTTGTTTTCTCAAAAACAAGACGGCAAAAATTTTATTCTTGTTGATGTTTTTGGAAAACTGCAAAGCGTTTACGCCGTTTCGGATATTTCTTTTGTGGGCGGTTCTTTAGTAAATAAAGGCGGACAAAATCCCATAGAGCCTGCGGCTTATGCAAAACCGGTGCTTTTTGGACCCTATATGGAAAATTTTGAAACGGAAGCTGATGTTTTATTAAAATACGGCGGCGCTTTTAAAGTTTTAAACGCCGATGAAATAGTTTTAAAAATAATTGAGCTCGTTTGCAATAAAGAGTTAAGAATAAAAGCCGGAGAAAACGCCGCAAAAGCGGTTGAATCGCAAAAAGGCGCTGTAAAAAGAACGGTAGAAAAAATCAGAGAAGAAGCCGAAAAATCCGTCAATTAATTGTTTTTGCCCCAGACTTTGTCTGTTTTATGGGATTGCAGGCTGCGCCCCAGACTTTCGTCTGTTTTATGGAACACAGACAGCGTCTGTTTTGTTTGTGTCTGTCATTCCCATGAAAATGGGAATCCATTTTTAATATTAATATAGCTTCTAACATTATTTCTTTTCAGACTGCGTCTGTTTTTATAAAACAGCCGAAGGCTGTCTGACAGAATTTTTTAGCAAACTTGGATTCCCACCCGATAAAGACACTCGGGCGCAGGCTGCTAAGGAATAAAGAATATTAAAAACGCGGGAATGACATCAAGCGTTTTCTGTCTGACACTGCGCGCCGTTTATTGTATAATTAACAATCAAAATGAAAAATAAAATAATATTAAACATTATCTGCGCGATTATTTGGATTGTTGACAAGACCGTAAGGAAAACGTTCTTAAACGGCGTTCGCTACTGCCCTCAAGCTTCTATTTATCCTTTTTGGCACGGGACGGCCTTGCAGATGATAATGAACAATCAAAAAAGCGGCATTGTGATTATGGCAAGCCTTTCAAAAGACGGCGAGCTTATAAGCGGCATTCTTAAACGTTTCGGTTTTGATACCGTCAGGGGCTCTTCAAATAAAGGTTCACAGAGAGCCTTAAAAGAAATGACGGAACTTGCTTTAAGCGGAAAAACTTTGGCTTATGCTGCAGACGGTTCGCGCGGACCTTATCACAGGCTTAAACCCGGAGTTATTTATACGGCGCAAAAAAGCGGTCTTCCGATATATCCCGTCGCGGCTTGTCCGAAAAGAAAGATAACTTTAAAATCGTGGGATAAAATGGAGATCCCGTTTCCGTTTACAAAAGCGGTTCAAATTTTTTCGCCTGCGGTTTATATTAAAGAAAGCGATGACATAGAGCAAAAAAGAGCTGAAATTGAAGATAAATTAAACCGGCTTTATGAATTTGCAAGCGGCGTCTATTGGCAAAACGACATAAAAAAATATCTGGAATTTCATCCCAATCCGAAAATTTTGATAGCGCAGCCTTCAAGGCTTGGAGACATCGTTTTTTCTCTGCCCGTTCTTACGGCGATAAAAAATAAATACCCTCATGCAAAAATAAGCTGGCTTGTCGATGAACGCTGCGCAGAAATCTTGCGCGGACACCCCGACATAGACCAGCTTATCGTTTGGAATAGGCGCAGCCGCAGCCTGCGCTATTATTTTGATTTAAGAAAGCGTTTAAGGGACGAGCATTTTGATTTAAGCGTGGATCTGCACGGGCTTTTTAAGTCTGCGCTGTTTGTAAAGTTTGCAAACGCAAAATATAAAATAGCTTCTTCTTCCACAAACGGAATGAGAGAGTTTTCATGGCTGTTTTCAAAAGAAATAAAAACGCCGCAGGCTATGCATTGCGTCGAACGTCATTTTGCAGTCGCAAAGTATCTTGGCGCAGATTGTAAGCCTGAAGCTAAAATTTACGTGGGAGATGAAGATAAAGCGGCGGCGGATGAAATTTTAAAACGCGAAGGCGTTAATTTTGCAAAACCGTTTTTTGTTTTTCACATAGGCGGCGGCTGGCTTTCAAGAAGATGGCCTGTTGAAAATTTTGCCGCTCTTGCCGATAAAATAAATCAAAATTTAAATATGAACGTAATTCTCGTCGGCGGCAAAGAAGGCGGGAGAAGCGAAAAAGGGCTAAACGAAGAGTTGAAAAAAAATGCAAAAACAAAAATATACGATTTAACCGATAAACTTACGCTAAAACAGCTTTGCGCTTTGCTTATGCGCGCAAAGGTCTTTGTCGCAAACGATTCCGGCCCTATGCATATAGCTTCTGCAGCTTTAAACGTCGCGACAATCGGGCTGCTTGGCCCCACAAATGCAAAAAAAACAAGGCCTTACGGTTCAAACTCCGTAACTATTCGGCATGAGTTTTCCTGTCAGCCTGAAGATTTTCCTTGCGTTAACAGGAATTGTCCAAACCCTAAATGCATGAAATCAATAACGGTTGAAGAAGTTTATGGCGCGGTTTTAAAAAAACTAAATGAGAAAAACGATGTTATCGCCGACGGAAACCGTTTTTATTAAAGCAATTTCCGACTCCTTCCGGCATCAGCTAACTGCTAAAAGTTTTAATGTTCTTTTATTCCTAAGCAGCCTGCAGTCGAGTGTTTCTATCGGGTGTAAACAGACTGCGTCTGACAGAATTTTTTAGTAAACGTGGATTCCCATTTTCATGGGAATGACAAAACAGATACTGACTGCCAATCCCATAAAACAGACGAAGTCTGTCCCGCGAAAGCGGGAACCCATTTTTAATATTAATAACAATATATTTTTGAAAATACGACTAAAGATATAAAGGACTCTTTAGTTTCCATTAGCGTGAATGTGTTTTTTCCTAAATTTGAACTTGATTGGAAAATGGATTTAACTAAGCTGATTTTTGCATTAGGTCTTGACAATACAAATCCCGATTATTCAAAAATTACAAACGGGCTTAAGATTTCAAATGTGATACATCAATCTTTTATAAAGGTTGACGAAAAAGAAACCGAAGTCGCCGCTGCGACTGTAATAACAGGAATGGATATGGTTTTTATACCGGAAAAAAAAGAATATGTTTTCAATGCAGACCATCCGTTTGTTTACATGATTGTCGATGATTCAGACGGTAAAATTTTATTTATGGGGAAATTTTTAAAGCCTTAAAATCAGATGAAAATACTTATAATAAAACCGAGTTCATTTGGAGATATAGTTCAGGCGGCGCCTTGCGCGTCGGCTTTAAAGAAAGCTTATCCGCAATGCAGCATAAGCTGGGTTGTTTTTTGCGGCTGGGAGACTTTGCTTGAGCTTTTTAGCGACGTTGACGATATAATAAGCTGGGACAGGCGCTCAGGCGTAAAAGGTTTTTTTGACGTTTTAAAAAAAGTAAGAAAAACGCAATACGATTTAATTTTAGATTTGCAGGGACTTTTTAGAAGCGGGCTGCTTGCAAAACTTGCCAAAGGAAAAGTAAAAATAGGCGCGCCCGGCATGAAAGAATTAAGCGGTTTTATGATAAAAGAAGTTTATCCGGGTAAAGCTAAAATAAACGCCACATTGAGAAATCTTGAGACGGTAAATTTTATTACCGGACAAAAATTTAAACCTCAGGTAAATATTTCTGTCGCTGAAGACAGCGTTCAAAGAGCTTTGAATTTGTTAAAAGATAACGGTATTGACGGAGATTATATAGTTCTTTTGCCTTTTGCGCGCGGGAAAGGCAAAGACTGGAGCGTTGAAAATTACTCCGTTCTTGCCGGCTTAATAAAAGAAAAATATAAAAATACGGCGATAGCCGTTCTTGGAACTCAAAAAGATTACGGCAAAATAAAATCCGATAAAACAGTTGATTTGTGCGGTAAAACGGATATTAAACTTCTTGCCGCGCTTTTGTCAAAAAGCGCTCTTGCCATCGGCGCAGATACGGGGTCAATGCACCTTGCAAGCGTTTTAAACGTCCCTTCAATTTTTATTTTCGGCGCGTCTGATATAAATGAAACAGCTCCGTTTATAGGGCGTTTTTCTTTGTTTGTAAATAAAGAAAATCCAAAAAATATAAATGATATTTCGCCCGAAGAAATTTTTGCGGAGGTTCAAAAACGGATAAAATAATTTTTTTTCACATGAATCAGCTCGGGGATTTGCTTTTTTCTATGCCTGCGCTTAAAGCGGCAAAAAGAAATTTAGACGCAGAAATTTTTTCCGTAGTAAAACCAGCGCTTGTTCCTATTTTAACGGCAAGCGGGCTTATAGACGGTTTTATTTCTAAAGATTCTTCTTTTTTTGAATTAGTAAAAAAGCTGAAGGCCGCAAAATTTAACAAAGCGGTTTTGTTTTCAGAATCTCCGTTTTCCGTGATGTCTGCATATTTTTCAGGGATTAAAGAATTGACCGGTTTTGAAACGGCTTCTTTAAGTTTTCTTCTCGACAAAAAAGTTAAAAGAACGGGAGTGCCGTCGATATTTAACAATATAAGGCTTGGCGAAAGTTTAGGGCTTAAAGGCGTTTTGCCCGACTATGCGGATATAATAAAGATTCCTGCTGAAAATGAAAAAAATATAGACGCTTGGCTTTGCAAAAGGCGCATAGATTTTGTTATTGCGCCGGGAGCCAGCAAAAACAGAAGTTCAAAAAGTCTTACCCCTTTGCAATGGGGAGAAATTATCAAAGCCGCCCGCGCTAAAAATTTAAACGCCGTTTTAGCGGGAGCGGTTTGGGAAAAAGAATATTTTGAATATATAATAAAAAGTTCGGGAGCCGTCGCCGACATCTTCGTTTCAGAAAACGGAATTTTAGATAACGCGGCCTTGTATAAAAGGATAGGAAAAGTCGTAGGACCTGATTCCGGCGCAGCGCATTTAGCAGCGTCGGTAGGAGCAAAGTGTTTTGTGATTTTTGGCGATACCGACCCTGCGCAGACAGGTCCTTTGCCGACGGGAAAGCATGTTATCATGAAAAAAGATTCTATGACGCCTGAAGATATTGTGTCAAAATTATAGTACAATAAATGCGGAAGTTTGAGACGCTAAAGAAAGAAGACGCGGCGTTTTGCCGAGTCGTTAACGCAAATGCGGTTATGCGCGTCTAAGCTTTACAATCTATGGAGGAAGTAAAATGTCAAATTCTTCGGAGCTGCAAATTCAAAGACGCAAGTTTCAACCCGTTTTGCCTGAAGTTTTGCAAAAAGGCGCCGCTTATGTAAAACCTAAAAAAGGCAATTCTACAAAATCTATCGCCGATCAAAAGAAAATAAAGGAAATATTTGAAAATACTTACGGGCTTCCCGAAGTTTCTTTTGTCAAAGGAGCAAATCAGTCTGTTTCAAAAAAAGCAGTCCGCATAGGCGTTGTTCTTTCCGGCGGGCAGGCTCCGGGAGGACATAACGTTATAGCCGGTTTATTTGACGGTTTGAAAAAAGCTAATAAAAACAATGAACTCATAGGCTTTCTGGGCGGGCCTTCTGGAATTGTAGAAAACAAATATAAACTTATCACGGAAAAACTTTTGATTGATTACAGAAATACAGGCGGTTTTGACCTTATAAAATCGGGCAGAACAAAAATAGAGACCGGACAGCAGTTTGAAAATACGAAATCAAACTGCAAAAAGCTTGACGCATTAATAGTTGTAGGAGGAGACGATTCCAACACCAATGCGGCCTTAATTGCAGAATATGCCAAAAAGGAAAATATGGATTTATGCGTAGTCGGAGTGCCTAAAACTATAGACGGAGACTTAAAAAATTCTCATATTGAAACGTCTTTTGGTTTTGACACGGCTACAAAAATTTATTCCGAACTTGTGGGAAATATTTGCCGCGACGTAAATTCAGCCCAAAAATACTGGCATTTTGTTCGTCTTATGGGCAGAAGCGCCTCTCACATTACTTTGGAAGTAGGCTTTAAAACGCAGCCTAACATAGTTTTGATAGGCGAAGAAATTTTGGCAAAAAAATATACGCTTGCAAAAGTTATAGACAATATAACCGACGTTATTGTCAAACGCGCAAAACTTGGAAAAAATTTCGGAGTTGCGCTTGTGCCGGAAGGATTGATTGAATTTATCCCCGAGATGAAAGAATTGATTTCGGCTTTAAACGACGCGCTTGCTTCAAATGCGCAGGAGCTTTCAAAAATCAGTTCCATTGAAGAAAAAAAAGAATTTATATTTAAAAAACTTCCTTCAAAACTTTCGGAGTTAATGCAGTCTTTGCCGGCGGGAATAGCTTCGCAGCTTATGCTTGACAGAGATCCTCACGGAAATGTTCAGGTATCTTTAATTGAGACCGAAAAACTTCTTATAGAAATGATTCAAAAAAAGCTCGGCGCGCTAAAAAAAGAAGAAAAATATAAAGGAAAATTTTCTGCAATTACGCATTTCTTCGGCTATGAAGGGCGCTGCGGCATACCTTCAAATTTTGACGCTAATTACTGTTACGCTTTAGGTTATAACGCGGCTGTTTTAGCGCTGAACGGTTTTACGGGATATTTGTCTTCCGTAAGAAATCTTACTAAACCTTCAAAACAGTGGGTTTGCGGCGGAATTCCTTTGACTATGATGATGAACGTTGAAAGACGCCACGGCAAAGATAAGCCGGTTATACAAAAAGCTCTCGTCGATCTTAAAGGCAAACCTTTTAAAGAGCTTGTAAAAAACAGAGACAAATGGGCGCTGAGCGAAAGCTATATTTTCCCGGGTCCTATACAATATTTCGGACCGTCTGAAGTTACGGATCTGACTACTAAGACTTTGCAATACGAACAAAAATAAGCTCTTTTGAGCTTTTTTTAAGTTTATGAATAAATTTTTAATTGCCGCGCTTGTTTGTTTATCGTTTTCTTCTCTTTTTGCAAGAGAGGTTTCTATGACCGGACGTTTTGTTGCAAATGATGCGCAGACTCTTATTTTTTGCGGACAAAATAATCAAGACAGCGACGATTTTGTAAAAACCTGCGGACGCATTCCCGCAGGTTTTATGGTTTATACGTCTTTGTCTGATTTGAGCGGGCTTAACTCTTTGGCAGATTTCGGAGCCGGAGAAACAAGCGCAGATTACATCTTGAAAAAATATCCGAAAACGTCTTTGCAGATAGGTCTTTATCTTGTAAACGCGCTTGAAGGAGTTGCTGAGGGTTCATTTGACAAAAATATCGACGAGCTTGCAGATTATATAAAAAAAGCGCAAGTCCCCGTATTTTTAAGAATAGGCTATGAATTTGATTATCCCGACAACGGATACGAGCCGGATCTTTACGTTAAAGCTTACCGGAAAATAGTTGATAAATTTGACGCGTCGGGCGTTAAAAACGCCGCTTTTGTATGGCATTCATATGCGGCAATGAACCCTAAAGGGATTGAAAGATATTATCCGGGCGACGAATACGTCGATTGGTGCGCAATTTCTTATTTTGCAAGTCCTCAATGGATACCTATGCTTAAGTTTTCACAAAAGCATAATAAACCGTTAATGATAGCCGAATGTTCGCCGGTATCAGATGCGAATTTAAAAGAGAGCGGAAAACTTGATTGGTATAAAAAACTTTTTTCGTTTATAGAAAATAATAATATTAAAGCTCTTTGTTATATAAATGCCGACTGGAACAGCCAGCCGATGTTTGAAAATTACGGGTGGGGAAACTGCAAAATAGATTCAAGTCCTGAAATAAAATCTTTTTGGCTTGAAAAGACGGCAGATAAGAGATATGTTTTTTTGAATTTATAATGTTTAGAGGATAACATAAAAAAGTCAGGAGCGTTGTTAATGCGCTCCTGACTTTTTTTTATTTGGCTAAACAAACTTAACTTTCAATTTTTTCTTTAAGACTGTCGAGATGAGCGCGCAAATCTTTGGGAATTTCATCGCCGAATTTTGAGTAAAACTCTTCAATAAGCGCAATTTCTTTTTTCCAATCTTCTTTGTTTACGCTTAAAAGCTTATCGACGGTTTCTTTGCTTATGTTTAATCCGTCTAAATTTATCGCATTGTCTTGCGGCAAAAGACCTATGGGGCTTTCGACGGCTCCGGTTTTTTCTTCAATTCTGTCTATCATCCATTTTATTATTCTCGAGTTGTCTCTAAAGCCCGGCCACATAAATTTTCCGTTTTCATCTTTTCTAAACCAGTTTACCATAAAAACTTTAGGCAGTTTTTTTATTTTTTTGCCCATATCAAGCCAATGCTGGAAATATTGTCCCATATTGTATCCGCAAAAAGGCAGCATTGCCATAGGGTCGCGGCGCACCACGCCTTGAGTTCCGCCTGCGGCCGCCGTTGTTTCTGAACCTATGATTGAAGCCATGAACACTCCGCTGTTCCAATCTTTGCATTCATAAACAAGAGGAATTGTTACGGCTCTGCGTCCTCCAAAAATAATTCCGGAAATCGGAACGCCTTTGGGATTGTCGTATTCGGGCGAAAGCGTAGGACAGTTGTAAGCCGATACCGTAAACCTTGAATTTGGATGCGCGGCAGGCTTGCCGGAAGACGCATCGTATTTTTGCCCCTGCCAGTCGGTCAAATCTTGGGGAACGTCGGAGGTTGCTCCTTCCCACCACGGAGTATTATTTGCATTGTCAACGGCAGTATTTGTAAATAAGGTCGGGAAAAATTTATCGTTTTTCAGGGTTTGCATCATTACGGGATTAGTGTTTTCTCCCGTTCCCGGAGCTACTCCAAAAAAACCGGCTTCGGGATTAATTGCGTAAAGCTGTCCGTCTTCTCCAACGTTTAGCCATGCGATATCGTCGCCTAATGTCCAAACTTTATAGCCGGGAAATACCGGCTCTAAAAGCGCAAGGTTTGTTTTTCCGCAAGCCGACGGGAAAGCGGCGACAAAATAAGTAATTTTTCCGTCGGGCGACTGAACGCCTATTACTATCATATGCTCTGCAAGCCAGCCTTCTTGTTTGCCAAGATAAGAAGCGATTCTCAGAGAATAACATTTTTTCCCTAAAAGCGCGTTGCCTCCGTATCCTGAGCCAAAGCTCATAACGAGATTTTCCTGCGGGAAATGCATTATAAATCTTCTGTCGGGATTTACGTCTCCGATTGAATGTATCCCTCTGAAAAAATCTGAAGAAGAACCTATTCTTTCTAAAGCCTGTTTGCCGGTTCTTGCCATTATGCGCATGCTTAAAGCAACATAAACGGAATCGGTAACTTCAACGCAATTTTTTGCGTATTTTGATTGCGGAGTTCCCATAACAAAAGGAATCACGTACATGGTTCTTCCTTTCATGCAGCCTTTCATAAGAGAGTTCATTTTGTTTTTGGCTTCGTCGGGATTCATCCAGTTGTTATTAGGGCCGGCTTCTTCTTCAGAGGGAGTGCAGACGAAAGTTAAGTGTTCCGTTCTTGCCACGTCGTTGGGGTTTGAACGGTGCCAGTAAGAATAGGGATATTGGGCGCCGTTTAATTTTGTTAGGACGTTTCGTCCATCGACAACTTCTTTTTCGGCCTGCGCTGCAAGCCTATTTGCTTCTTCTTGCGAACCGTCCATAATATAAACTTTGTCGGGCTCGAGAAAATCTTTCATTTCCTGCACAAATTGTTCAAAAGATGTTGTCATCGATTCTAATCCTGCCTGATAATAGTATAGTTCCTTGCCCCCGTCCCTTCAAAAAATAAGACCTGTTTTTAAAAACAGGCGGCGCTGCATGCGCCGGATTGACAAGCTTTTCGGGCTTACTGCTTTAATACAAATTAAGGCTTCTTTTTAGCGGTCGCACACTTCGCGTGTTTACTTGATTAAATCTAAAGAAATAATGTCAGAAACTATATTAATATTAAACATGGATTCCCATTTTCATGGGAATGACAGACTTCGTCTGTTTATTTGTCATTCCCGCGAAAGCAGGAATCCACGTTTGCTAAAAAATTCTGTCAGACGAAGTCTGTTTACACCCGATAGAGACATTCGGTCGCAAGCTGCTTAGGAGGAAAAAATCATTAAGTTTTTAAAAGAAATAATGTCAGAAGCTATATTAATATTAAACATGGATTCCCATTTTCATGGGAATGACAGACTTCGTCTGTTTATTTGTCATTCCCGCGTTTTTAATATTTGTTCTTCCATAGCAGCCTGCGCCCGAGTGTTTTTATCGGGTGGGAATCAATGTTTACTAAAAAATTATTTTTACATCTGCTTTTAAAAAAAATAGGAATAAAAAAATATAAAACAAAAATGGATTCCCATTTTCATGGGAATGACAAGCACAAACAAAACAGATCTTGAAAAACAATTGACAAAACAGACGCAGTCTGTGTTTCATAAAACAGGCGAAGCCTGTCGGGTTCATTATGCCCAAACGGTTT
>JAISRM010000272.1 GCA_031273645.1 Endomicrobium sp. | reverse complement strand
ATAATCCCCCACAACCGCAAAAATCCACCCCCCCCCCACCCCCCCACCCCGCCCCCCCGGGGGCGGCCAACATGTAAAAGTTTTAACGTTAAAACAAAATATTTCAATCAGAATTACCGCTAAAACCGCGGCGGAACATTTTATTAAAACTTTAAAATGTTTGTTGAAATCCGGATATTTGCGGCTGCCGGACAGAAATAATGAAATTGATGCCGCGCATAAAGCGGCAAGCGTAAAAAATATTTCAAAAAAGCCGAAAGTAAAATTTGAAGCCAAAAACGCTAAACAAATAAGCAATAACCCCGCCGCAGCAAAAACCAAAAACCGCCAATTTTCACGCAAAAACAAATTCATTTTATTTCCTTTTTTCTTAAGCAGCCTGCGCCCGAATGTTTCTATCGGGTGTAAAAATAATTTTTTAGTAAACATGGATTCCCACCCGATAAAAACACTCGAGCGCAGGCTGCTAAGGAAGAACAAATATTAAAAACATGGGAATGACAAACTGAAAGACGACAGGCTTCGCCTGTTTTATGAAACACAGACGGTGTCTGTTGGGTCAATTGTTTTTTCAAGGTCTGTCATTCCAATGAAAATGGGAATCCATTTTTAATAATAATATAGTCTCTAACATTATTTATTTTCAGACTGAGTCTGTTTTTATAAAACAGCCGAAGGCTGTTATCCCATAAAACAGGCGCAGCCTGTCCCATAAAACAGACGCAGCCTGTCGGGCTTTGTTTTTAAGCTTTTGGGTGCGCTTTTTCGTAAATTCTTTTGAGGCTTTCTATTGTAACGTGAGTATAAGACTGCGTTGTTGACAAATTTTTGTGCCCGAGCATTTCTTGAACGCTTCTTAAATCGCAGCCTCTGTCAAGTATATGCGTGGCAAAAGTATGCCTTAAAGTGTGGGGGCTTACTTTCTTTTTAAAACCGGCTTTTATAAACCAATTGTGCAGAACTCTTCTTGCAACGCGCTGGTCAAGCCTTTTTAAATGCGTGTTTAAAAAGGCCGGCGAATTTATGTCGCTTGGAAGCCCGAAAGCGCGCCTTTCGTCTATATATTCACGCATGGCGTAAAGGGACATTTCTCCTGCGGGAACAATTCTTTCTTTATTGCCTTTTCCGCGCACCGACACGCAGCCGCTTATAAAATCTATGTTTTTAAGATTTAGCCCTACAAGCTCTTGAATTCTCAGTCCGCAGGAATAAAGAATTTCTATCATCGCTCTGTCGCGCGTAGTTAAATCAGGTATTTTAAAAAGGTTACGCATTTCGTCTTCCGTCAAAAATGCCGGCACTTTTTTTTCTTTTTTTGGTCCGCTCATGCTTGCAAGAGGGCTTGTTTTTGTAAAATCGTTTAGTATTAAAAATTTGTAGAAAGTTCTCATTGCGGCAAACTTTCTGGTTAAGGTGGATTTTCCGAGCTGTTTTTCGTTAAGAAGCGCAAAATATTCCCGCACGTCGTATTTTCCGGCAAGAACAAAAGACGCGTCTTTGTTTTGGATGAAAAGGGCATAATCGCAGATGTCGGACGCATAAGCTTTTAAAGTATGCCCGGAAAAATTTCTCTCCGCTTCAAGATACTGCAAAAAAGCGGTTATTTTTTCGCGGTTTTCGCGGCTGACGCAGCTTTGTCCGTATTCGGCTTGGACGAAGAATCTGACGCTTTTTTGCCCGGAGAGCTTTTCTTGGAAGAAGAAGCCTTTTTTTCCTGTTTTATCCATTGAAGATTCCTGCATTTAGGAAACGCCGAACACGTAAGAAAAGGTCCGCGTTTGCCTATCCTTTTTAACATCATAGATCCGCATTTGTCGCATTTGATGTCGGTTTTTTCCGGTTCCGGTTTTATAACTTTATTTCCGTTTTTATCTATATTATATGTAGTCTTGCATTCGGGGTATTTTTTGCATGAAAGATAAACTTTTCCTCTAAAGCCTATTTTTTTTATTAGAGGACTGCCGCATTTGTCGCATTTCATATCGGTTTCTTCGGGTTCTGCGGCCGCTTTGCCGTCTTTGCCCAGCGGTTTTGCAGTTTTACATTCAGGGTATCCCGAACAACCTAAAAAGCGTCCGGTTCTTGACTCTCTTATAACCATGGGCTTGCCGCAATTCGGACAAATTTCGTCCGTTTTTTCCGCTTCAACTTTTTGCCTTTCAAGATTGCTTTCGGCAAGTTTTAGTTCTGCGCTAAAGGGCGTATAAAATTCTTTTATAACGTTTTGCCAAACTTCTTCGTTGTCGGCTATTTTGTCGAGTTTTTCTTCAATGTCTGACGTAAACTTTATATTTACTATATCTGCAAAATGCTTTTTTAAAACTTCATTGACCGTCAAGCCTAAATTAGTGGGAAAGAATTTTTTGTTTTCAAGACGCACATATAATCTGTCGAGAATTGTTTTGATAGTGGGCGCATAAGTTGAAGGACGGCCTATTCCGTGCTCTTCAAGAGCTTTTATAAGGCTTGCTTCGTTGTAACGCGGAAGCGGTTCGGTAAAATGCTGCTGCGCAATAAGTTTTGAAAGATCCAAAATCTCTCCCGCGCTAAGAGGCGGAAGTTTTGATTCTTTTTCTTCCTCGTCTATATTGTAAACTTTTAAAAATCCGTCAAAAATTAAAGCCGATCCCGACGCTTTAAAAATATAATCTTTTGCCGCTATTTCGGCTGATGACGAATTGTAAACTGCGTCGGACATTTGGCTTGCCATATATCTTTTCCAAATGAGATCGTAGAGCTTAAATTCGTCCTGCGTCAAATACTGTTTTACGGATGCCGGAATTCTTTTTGGAGAAGTGGGTCTTATGGCTTCGTGGGCTTCTTGGGCGCCTTTTGATTTCGTTTTGTAAAATCTCGGCGAAGGCGGAACAAAATCTTTGCCGTAATCGCTTTCTATAAATTTAAGCGTTTCTAACTGAACGCTTTTTGCGATGTTTAACGAGTCGGTCCTCATATAAGTTATAAGGCCGGCTTCGCCTGAGCCCGTATTTATCCCTTCGTATAATTTTTGCGCTACCGCCATTGTTTTTGAAGCGGAAAAACCAAGCCGCCTTGAAGCGTCCTGCTGCATTGTTGACGTCGTGTAAGGCGCATAAGGCGAGCGTTTTCTGGGCTTTGTTTCAACCGACTGAACTAAATATTTGGCGCCTTCAAGCTCTTTTAAAATCGCGTCGGACTGTTCCTTATTCGTTATCGAAAGTTTTTCAAATTTTACGCCGCCTTTTGAAGCGATAGCCGCCGTAAAAGCGGGCGATTGACCGGATTGTTTTAACAGTTCGGCCGAGATGCTCCAATATTCTACGGGAACAAATTTATTTATTTCTTCTTCTCTGTCGCATATGATCATAACCGCCACAGACTGCACCCTGCCGGCCGACAGTCCGCGCTTAATTTTTTTCCATAAAAGAGGAGAAAGCTGATAACCTACAAGACGGTCTAAAATTCTTCTGGCCTGCTGGCTGTCTATAAGCCCGCCGTCGAGCTTGCGGGGATTTTGCACGGCTTCTTTTATTGCTTGCGGCGTAATTTCATGAAACGTGATCCTTTCAATTTTGGAATCGGGAAGCGCTAAAGCTTCTT
>JAISRM010000247.1 GCA_031273645.1 Endomicrobium sp. | reverse complement strand
CAATGGAAACCGTCTCCGACGGATTTTTTAATAAAACGTCTTTAAAATAGAGCATAAATCTTTTAAGCTCAAAAGTTTCGCACGTCGAAGAGCCGAAAATACCCGGCAATCCGTTAAGAGAATCAAACCAGCCGGGCTTGTCTGATTCCATTTCTATTCCTATGCCGTCGGGGTCAAGCGCGGCAAACTTAACGGAAATCATAGTAAGAAATTTTGAAGCTAAATTGTTTTTATACACCAAGCCTTTGCCGTTTTCCGTTCTTAAAGCGTTTGGATTTATTTTTCTTGATTTAATAAGCTCCGTTTTTTCTTCGCTTCTTACAACCGCGCCGTAACGCCTTACTTTGCCGCCCGACAATACATGTTTCCTGTCCCTTGGGACGACATAATGATCGCAATCGTAATACGTAAAACTTTTATCCTTAAAAAGAAGGTCTTTTTCTTTTTCCGGATAAATGGCCAGATAACTTTCAATCAGGTCAAGATTATACGTCCAATGGTCAACCCAAAAACCTTCTCCGTGTTCTGCGTCGTTTATGACCTGCGCGTTTACAACCGATTTTGCAACAAAAGCTTCCGCGCTTATTTTCGTCTTTATTTTCTCTTTTAGCAAAAACATCGCAAGCTGCCCGGGCTCAAAACCTTTGGCAAAAAATTCCGCGATTTTTTTCTTATCGTTTTTGCTTATAATCTGCGCGTCGATGTCTTTATAATACGGGCTTTTTACGTCTATTATATAGTAAGCGCCTTTAACGACGAGAGGATTATTGCCGTCTATCTGTATAAGATTGTAAAAAATCTTAACCGCGCCGTCTTTTATTTGGGGATTAAAAAAAACGTCTTTTCTTCTGTTCTGATTTACGTCTCTGAAATTTCCGTTGCCCTGCGAATAAAAACTCGGCGAGAGCTGAAACTCGTTATAATCTCTTTCAAGATCTCCGTGCTTTCTTGAATAGACGTAATAAGGAGCCGTCTTTGCGCCGTCTTTAAAAACAATCGGATAGCCTCCTCTCATAACGTTGTCAAGATAAGTCTGCCTTGCATAATTGTCAAAATTATTAAAAGCCGATTTCGTGGACACATTGTCGGTAATAGACGATATAAGCTTTTTATTTTCGGTTATTTTCTTCTCAAAATAACCGACCTTGCCCGCTTTCTTTACAAAAGCGTTGAGAGAAGTTTCGCTGTCTATATGCCCCGCCATAGAATAAAGAGTAAAGCCGCGTCCTGACGGCAGCTTTACAAAAGCATGGCTAAAAGCGCACGGATATTTGTTATCGGCAAACTGTCTTTTAGGATATTTAAAGTTTTTATCCTGAGAAAAAAATTCTTTCGGATATTCAAAGCTTAAATCGCTTCCAAAAAGTATCTGCGGATCTATTATCACTCCGGTTTTTTTCAGGCTCTTTTCATTTCCGACATATCCGAAATAAAAATTTCCCTCGCAAATTTCAACGACTTCCGCGCTGTCGGCCGTATCTACTCTTAAACGGAAAAACGGATTTCCGGTCTTATCAAAATTATCAACTGTAGTCCACGCTTGAATAGTTGTGCTCATAAATTTTTGAGCCCACTGATTTATAAAATAAGGTATAAGTTTTGGCATTCCGTCGGCAATCTCAACTTCAATATCGTCTTTTGATATGTTTTCAACGTTTACGGTTCTGATAATAGCGGCTGCAGGCTCGCTGGCAAGCGTAGCGTATTTTACCGTGATTTTTATGCCAAGCGCCTCGTTTATCTCTTCAATAGACATATCCGAAGACGTTATATACATAGTCTGTTTTAGCGCATAATGCGCATTTACCTTAAACGCCTCGTAATTTATCGTTTTGCCTGATTTTGTTATTTTTAGAAAAGTCCTAAACCCGAAAGTTGAAACAAGCCCGTAAGCCGTGTTTGCCGGATAAAATTCCATTATCGCGTAATTTTTATTTTTTATTCCAAAAGTAGAAATGCCCTGTCCTCTGTTAACGTAATAAGCCCACAAAGGAATTCCCTTAATGCCGGCTATGCCCGGAAAAAAACTTGCAAAAGGAGGAGCTTCGTTATAATTTTCAATTACAAAAGTCCCGTCGTCGCGCAAAAAATAATTTGTTTTCTGATTTGACATTTTAGTCCTCTGAAATTATTTTACGATGCCGCTTTTAAGACTGCGCCGTCGCAATTAAATTAACAAAAACGTTTTGTTAAACGCTTAAAGTTTTTAAATTTTATTTTTTAAAAATTCTTTTAAAAATATGTCCGATGTTTTTATATTGGGACTTCAGATCGCAGTCTCTTTTAATTTCTTTGGAAGTTAGAAGTTTTTTTATGTCTGCGCTTCTTAAACAGGCTTCTTCAAGCGATATTTTGTTTGCTCTGGCGTCAAAAGCCGCCGCCTGAACCGCAGCATAAGCCGCTTCTCTTGCAAGACCTTTATCTACTAAAGAAAGAAGAAGCGTGCCGGAAAAAATTACGTCTTTAGTTTTATCGAGATTGGCCTGCATATTTTCAGGATATACGCTAAGACCTTCCGCTAAAGTCTGCATTCTTTTAAGCATATAATGAACGGCAAGAGAAGCATCGGGAAACATTATCCTTTCCGTCGAAGAATGGCTGATGTCTCTTTCATGCCAGAGAGCGATGTTTTCCATAGCCGTAACCGCATAGCCGCGCAAAAGCCTTGCAAGCCCGCAAATATTTTCAGATATTATCGGGTTTCTTTTGTGAGGCATTGCAGACGAGCCTTTTTGCCCTTTTGTAAACGGCTCTTCGGCTTCTGCGACTTCGGTTCTTTGAAGATGTCTTATCTCGACGGCAATTCTTTCAAGCGCCGCGCCCAAATGGGCTATAGTTGAAAAATAAACCGAGTGTCTGTCGCGGGGAATAATCTGCGTTGAAACCGGCTCGGACTTTAAACCCATTTTGCGGCAAACGTATTGTTCAACGCTCGGGTTTAAATGCGCCATCGTGCCTACCGCTCCCGAAATTTTTCCGTAGCTTACCGTTTCTAAGGCGATTTCAAGCCTTTCTATAGAGCGTTTTATTTCGCAATACCAGCCGGCAGCCTTTAAACCAAATGTCGTAGGCTCGGCGTGAACCCCGTGCGTTCTGCCCATAACCGGAGTCATTTTATATTTTTTTGCAAGCTTTGCAAGAAGAGAAGCAAGCTTTTTCGTTTCCAAAATTATAAGCTGCGCCGACTCTTTGAGCTGCGCTCCCGTAGCGGTGTCTAAAACGTCCGACGAGGTCATTCCAAGATGCAAAAATCTGCCGTCGGGGCCTGTAGTTTCGACAACCGCGCTTAAAAAAGCTATTACGTCGTGCTTTACGGTAAGCTCTATTTCGTTTATTCTTTCAACGTTAATTTTTGCTTTCTTTTTTACGGTTTCGACGGCTTTTTTTGGAATAAGACCAAGTTTTGCCATAGCTTCTGCGGCAAAAATTTCCACCTCGAGCATTTTTTGAAATCTGTTTTCTTCACTCCAAACGGCAGCCATTTCCGGCTTACTGTAACGAGAAATCATTTGTTTTTACGCTCCTGTATAAATTGTTGAAATTATAGCAAAAAGAAAACGCTCTTAAAAATAAAAAAATTACAAAACATCAAATTTTCTAAATATTTGAATATTATATCAAAAAGCGCTAAAATAGCTGCAAATAATTGTTTTTAACAAGGGAGCGCGATGAACTCTAAAATTGAGTTTGAAAATATAGAACAATGCTTAATTTGCGGCGGCAAGAACTTCAGAACGCTTTTTCAAAGAAAAGATTTTGACATTTCAAATTTTGGAACTTTCGATATAACCGAGTGCGTGTCTTGTAAAATGTTATACACTTTGCAAAGACCGACAAAAGAAACTCTGCATTTATTATATCAAACAAGAAACACGTCTAACTTCGATGAAAGCAATCGCATTTTTGAACGCTTAAAAACTTTTTTTTCAAAAAGACAAATCAAAAAATATATCGGCAAACTAAAAACCGTTCCAAAAACTTTCGTTGACTTCGGCTGCGGCAACGCATTGTATGCGATTTCCATGAAACAACTTTTTCCAAACTCGCAAGTATATGCTGTTGATTTTGCAAAAGAAGTTCCCGAAAAACTTAAAGGTTTAGGCAATATAGATTATTTGTTTACGGACGATTTTTTAAAAGACGGCGCTAAATACGACGTAATATTTTTACGCCACGTTTTAGAGCATACGCTAAATCCCTTAGAACTTTTAAAACAATTGAAAGAAAAAATAAGCGCCGGCGGCAGTTTAATAATAGAAGTTCCAAATGCTTTCAGCGGACAATCAAGAGTCTTTGGCAAATTCAGCCATTCATGGTACGCGCCTTATCATACAAATCATTTTACATACAATAATATAAAAGAATTATTTAAAAATTTAGATTTTGCCCGCGTTGATTACTCAAGGGCGGAGATGCCTTTTATGAGCAATACTTTAGCCAATATGTTTGGAAAAAAGATAAATAACGTTTTTAGAATTGCCGGCATGCTTTTACATCCCTTGCAATTGGCCGTTGACATTTTTTCACCTGCGGTAATAACCGTGATCGCAAAAAAATAACAATTTATGCATATAATAAAAAAACAATTTATAAAATTTTTATTCATCGGAGCATTAAATACTCTATTTGCTTATTGCGTCTATGCGTTATTTTTATCGGCGGGTTTTCATTATGCGCTGTCTGCCCTATGTTCGACATTTTTAGGAATACTTTTTAATTTTAAAACCATAGGAGTTATAGTATTTAAAAACCGCGACAATACTCTGATTTTTAGTTTTTTTGCCGTCTATATCGCGATATACCTTTTAAATATTGCCGGATTAAAATTATTAAAAACGTTTTTTAGCGACGACATGTATGTAAACGCGCTTATTTTGGCAATTCCTTTTGCTTTAATATCTTTTATCGTAAATAAAAATTTTGTATTTAAAAACAATGCGGAGGCAAAATGAAAATATCCGTCGTTTCAAGCGCATATAACGAGCAGGATAATATAGAAGAACTTTACCGGCGCGTTAAAGAGCAGTTTGAAAAATTAAAACCAAATTACGAATACGAGCAGATAGTTCTTGACAATGCTTCTACAGACGGCACTTTAAACAAACTAAAAGAAATAGCTTCAAAAGATAAGAATTTTAAAATTATCGTCAATACCAGAAATTTCGGGCATATACGCTCTCCGTATTACGGCATATTGCAGGCTCAAGGCGATGCCGTAATTTATATGGCTTCAGATCTTCAAGATCCCCCGGAACTGATACCTGATTTTATAAAAAAATGGGAAGAAGGAAATAAGGCTGTCTTTGCCCAAAAGAATAAGAGCGAGGAGATGTTCTTTTTGTTTTTGATAAGAAAGGCATACTACAAAATTTTAAGTTTGACAACCGATACCGGCGCCGACTTAACGCAAAACGCTACCGGTTTTGGTTTATACGACGGCGAAATTGTAAAAAAGCTCAGAGAAATCAACGATCCCTATCCTTATTTAAGAGGTATTGTAAGCGAACTCGGCTATCAAAAAGCCGTCGTCTCTTTTAAACAGCCGTTAAGAAAGCGCGGAATTACAAAAAACAATTTATACTCTTTATACGACAATGCAATGATAGGCTTTACAAATCATTCCAAAGTCCCGTTGAGACTTGCCGCTTTTTTAGGATTTGCATTTTCCATTGTAAGTTTTATATTAGGCATTGTTTATTTAATTTTAAAGCTTGTTTTTTGGTATAGATATCCCGCCGGAATGACTCCGGCTGTTATCGGCATATTTTTTCTCGGCTCCGTTCAGCTGTTTTTTTTAGGAGTAACGGGCGAATATATCGGCATGATTTTAACGCAGGTTATGAAACGCCCTTTAGTTATAGAAAAAGAAAGAATTAATTTTTGAGGCGACATCAATAAATGAAAAAATCCTATTTATATATTTTACCTTACCTGTTATTATTTTTGATTTTCTTTTCATTTCAGTTTTTTATCCCTTATATCGCCGACGATTTGGCGACTGTTGCAACCGGTAAAATTTACCGTATATTTTTAACGTTAAAAGAAACATATCTTCAGTGGTCGTCTCGTTTAATAATCGGATTCTTCGGAATTATATTTATAAAATACAAACTGTTAGGCATATTTGCATATTCCGCATTGATAACTTTGACGGCGTTTTGCATAAACTATCTGTTTGGCATTGCAAGAAACGCAAAATTTGCTTTTATATCATGCGCTTTAGTTTTGTTATATCCGTTTACCGATATGATAACGACGGGCTGGTACGTAAGCTGGATAAATTATCTTTGGCCTTTGTGCTTTATGCTGATTGCGTTTATCCCCATAAAGAAAATATATGAACAAAAACAAATTAGCAAATTGGAATATCCCGTTTATATACTGTCTGTAATAATAGCCTGCAACGCCGAGCAGTACGCGGGTCTTATTCTTATAGTATATTTGATTTTTATTATTTATCTGCTTAAAAATAAAAAAATAAACTTATTTATAACCGTACAGTTTGCATTGATTATAGCCGAGATTCTTTTTATATTGACTTGTCCCGGAAATGAAGCGCGCGGACTTGAAGAAGCAAACGCTCATTTCGACGGTTTTTACGATTTGACTTTTTTTAATAGAATGGAAATTGCTTTCAGCTCTTCGCTTTATCATTTTTTCTTTAAACCAAATGCTCCGTTTTTAATGTTTCTTATTATTTTATCGGCTTTTGTTTGGCAAAAACACATTCATTATTCGGTAAAAATTGTTTGGTCGGCAACTGCTGCGGTAATTTTTACTCTCGGTTATCTGTTTGCTTTTCAAAAATATGCCGTATATATGTACGGAGCAAGAGACGCTTATATTTTTATTTTAATCCTGCTTATATGTTTTGCTTTGGCGTATTTAACGGTTCATGCTTTTAAAAATGTCAAAAGCAGGCTGTTGTGCGGTTTTATTTTGCTGATTGGTTTTGCAAGCAGAATGGAGATGATGTTGTCGCCTACCGTTTGGGCTTCGCAGACGAGAACTTACGCTTGTATGAATTTTTCTTTTATAATAGCTTCAATGCTGCTTTTTAGAGAATTGGAGTTTACAAATTCCAAAAATAAGAAAATCTTTTACATTATATTGGGGGCGCTTGCTTTTGTAAGTTTATTGATGTTTGTGGTTTTAGTATGCTATCCGCCAAAAGATTTTGAATTATTTTATAAGATAAAACAAGCGGTATATTACTCTATAGCGCAAAGATATAATCTCTTAATAGAAAGCATTCCTCAAATATGAAGAAATCAATTTATACGAGCTGTTTTGCCGCCTAATCTTTAGACAATATTACTTTCTTTATCGCTTCCGGATATATTTGATGTTCAATCTCTAAAACTCTTTTTG
>JAISRM010000213.1 GCA_031273645.1 Endomicrobium sp. | reverse complement strand
AAGGGACAGCTTGGAGCGGCGATGGGCGCATTGGAAGAACTTCAGATAACTGTTCCAATAGTGTCGCTTGCAAAAAGAAATGAAGAAATATATTTTCCCCATAAAGACAAGCCTTTGGTTTTAAGCAAAAATTCTGCGGCTTTAAGGCTTCTTCAATCGGTGAGAGACGAGTCTCACAGATTTGCCGTAAGCTATCACAGAAAGTTAAGAGAGAAAATAATATGAACTCAGATGCGATTATCTATGCCGTTTTTTCAGCTTTTATGCCTTTATCTTTTGCCTTTGCGGCTTGTTTAGCGTTTGTGGCTTTTTTGGTTTTATTAAAAAAATCAAAATCTCCGCTAAACGTCAGTTTTTCTTTATTATGCATGGCTTTTTGCATATGGTTTTTCGGCTTTGCAAACATGCTTTTGCAAAAAAACCCGCAAAACATGCTTTTGTGGGCAAAAATAAGTTTTATAGGAACGTCGTTTACAGCCGTTTTGCTTTTAAGATTTATTTTCGCGTATTCAAAAACTCTGATAAATAAAAAATTCTTCATATTGTTTTATCTTGCCGCCGCAGGAGCTGCTGTTTTAAATTTTTACACGGGATATTTTTTAAGCCCGCTGCATTTTATAGGATATTCAAATAATGCCGGAATACTTCATATGCTTATACCGGCGCAGCTTATAATTTTTATATTTATAGCCCTTAAAAATTTGAAAGAAAATTTAAGAAAGCCCGACCTTACGGCTTTCAGGCATCAGCAAATACTAAAAATCCGTTCGGCTTTATTTTTGTTTTTTTTAGTGGCCGCAGATCAGATACTCTCTTTCTTTTTAATTCCGTCTTATCCGATAGCTTCGTTAAGCGCCGTCGGGTTTATCGCGGCAGTGGCGCTGGCTTTGGGCCGATACACTTTTGCCGACGTTAAAATCGCCGTTTCAAGAATTTTCATAATTTTAGTTATAATTTCCTCAGTCATCGGCTCGTCGTATTTAGTTTGGAAATATTCTAATCTCTGGGCTGTGTCTTCGGCTTTTACTTTTATTTTAGCCGTTGCCGGCGCTTATGTTTATAAAGCGGCAAGCGGCAAAACGGAAGAATTGTTTTTATCGGAACAAAAAAAATCCCACAATATTCTTATTCAGGCGGCAAGCGGCATGGCGCGCGAACACGAATTAAATAAGCTTTTGAAACTTTTGTCCATTATAGTAATGAGAAGCCTGCGCGTAAAGAATATAGCCGTTTATATAGGAAACGAATCCGGCAAACTTTTTGAATGCATGCATATAAGGCCGTATGCAGACGACGAAATGCTGTTTCCCTACTCGGCGGCAAATCCCTTTGTAAATTTTATGAAAAACAAAGCCAAGCCTTTTGTAACGGCGGACATTCCTCTTTATATAACAAATTCCGCAAACCTGCCTTTTAAATCGTCGATGATAATACCGTTTTTCTTTGAAAGCGGCGCAAACGGCTTTATTATTTTAGGGCAAAAAAAAGACAAAACGTCGTTTAACAGGGAAGATATAAAAGTTTTTCAGACTCTTGCAAGGCAGACGGCTTTGGCTATTGAAAACTGCATGTTCTTTGAAGAGTTTAAGCACACGCAGGAGAAAATATTTGCCGCAGAAAAGCTTGCGTCGGTGGGCGGTCTTGCCGACGGCGTAGCTCATCAGATAAACAACAGATTAAACCAGTTTTCAATGATTTGCGCGGAATTAAAATTTGAAATTGAGGATTTTAAAAAAGAAAATAACGAGCTTATTTGCGCCAGCCAAAATCTTAAAAAAACTTTTGAATACATAGTTTCTCTGTCGGATTCTCTTGAGGAAAATATTAAAAGGACAGACAGCGTAATAAAAGGAATATTAAATTACGCGCGCTCCGATAAAAACGGCGGCGCGCCGGCGGAATTTGCAATAAAAGAAGCATTTGATCTTGCAATGGAACTGCTTAAGCTAAAGCATAAGCTTCATAAAGATTTCAAATTGGAATTGAAATTTAAAGACACCGATAAAATATACGGATTGCGCTCGCAGATAATAGAGTGCGTCTATAACGTTTTAGACAACGCTTATGAAGCGACGATAGAAAAAATAGATTCCTTAAGCGCAGAGGAAAAGAAAAATTACGTTCCGTCTATAAAAGCGTCGCTCAAATACGGCGATGAGAAAGCCGCGCTTTCTATATCCGACAACGGCATGGGGATAAAAGAAGAAAATAAAATTAAAATATTTGCGCCTTTTTTTACAACTAAATCGTCGTACAAATCAGGCACTGGAATAGGGTTGTATATAGTCAAAAGAATGATAGAAGAAAATCACGGCGGCAGGCTTACTTTTGAAAGCAAATACGGACAAGGAACAAAAATAATTTTTGAGCTGCCGTTAAAAAAACAATAAACAGGAGACCCGAATGAAAAAGACGCTTCCTAAAGAAATTTCAGACAAGATGAAAAATTATCCGCCTTTCTTTGTTAAAGTTTGGAAAGCCTGTTTTAACATACCGGCGGGAAAAACTTTAACTTACGGGGAGCTCGCCGTAAAAATAGGCAGTCCGAAAGCCGCAAGAGCCGTAGGTATGGCATTAAGCAAAAATCCTTTTGCTCCCGCAGTTCCGTGCCATAGAGTTATACGTTCCGACGGAAAAATGGGAGGATTTTCTGCAAAAGGCGGAATAAAACTTAAAGAGAAAATGCTCAAATACGAAAAAGAAAACAAAAAAAACGCAAGTTTTGACGTTTAATGCAGAAAAAACAAAAAATATAAATTGAGAAAATACTCAAATGCGAGAAAAATCCCAAAAAAAACCGCAAGGTTGGTCAGGTTAATTTTATGTTGCGGATAATTAAACATCGGCCGCAAAACGCGGCCATGAACATGGCTTTAGACGAGACCCTGTTTATTCGTCATTGCGCGCAAATTCAAGACAAAGATCCGGCGCAGCGACGCCCCGCTCCCGTTTTACGTTTCTACTCATGGGACGGCGCATATGCTACGATCGGCTATTTTCAAAAAAACCTCTGTAACGGCGTGCGCAGAATAACCGGCGGTCTCACCGTTTTTCACAAAGACGACTTGTCATACGGTTTTATATCCGACATAAATTCATGGGAACACGTTTACAGCGAGCCGCAAACATACAAAATTTTGCATACGTCTATACAAAAAGCTCTTTTGAAAATAAATATCGCCTGTTCTTTTTTGCCGGCAAAAGAAGGGGGAGTAAATAATATATGCGTTCAAACGCTTTATGAAAACGATTTGATTTATAAAGGGGAAAAAGTCGTCGGTTCATGTTCGCGCAGGCGCGCGGCAGCGCTTTTAGTTCAAGGCTCGGTGCATATAAAATTAGACGACGCGCAAAAAGAAATATTCCAAACGGCTTTTGCCCAAGAGCTTTCGCTCTGCATTTTGAAATCACAACCCGCGTTACCCGGCGCATTATGCGAAAGCTGGTACGAACAGGATTTAACCGAAGAAGAACTCAAACAAGCCGAAATTTTAGCGGCTGAAAAATATTGCGATAAAAGCTGGAATAATAAGTTTTAACTCTTCAGCTTGTCATCAATTCGTTTTTAAAAGAAATAATGTGAGAGACTATATTAATATTAAAAATGGATTCCCATTTTCATGGGAATGACAGACACAAACAAAACAGACGAAGTCTGCAGACACAGTCTGTGTTCTATAAAACAGGCGAAGCCTGTCGTCTTTAAGTTTGTCATTCCCGCGA
>JAISRM010000063.1 GCA_031273645.1 Endomicrobium sp. | reverse complement strand
AACAGCCAAAGGCTGTTAAAAGAATTTTTTAGTAAACGTGGATTCCCGCTTTCGCGGGAATGACAAAACACAGACGAAGTCTGTCATTCCCATGAAAATGGGAATCCATGTTTATTTTATATTTTTTTATTCCTATTTCCTTTTAAAAACGCAATGCGAACAGACTTCGTCTGACAGAATTTTTTAGCAAACGTGGATTCCCGCTTTCGCGGGAATGACAACCGTTGAAACGTGGATTCCCACCCGATAAAAACATTCGGGCGCAGGGTGCTTAGGAAAAACAAATATTAAAAACGCGGGAATGACAAACTGAAAGACGACAGACTGCGTCTGCAGACTTCGTCTGTTTTTATGCGGGTTGATGACAACCCTTGCTGCTAAAATGAAAAAATATCGGAGTTGCCGGCGCGCCGGAACTTTTATAAATAAGCGC
Organism: Endomicrobium sp.; assembly: GCA_031273645.1. GTDB lineage: Bacteria > Elusimicrobiota > Endomicrobiia > Endomicrobiales > Endomicrobiaceae > JAISLV01. The sequence continues at coordinate 2,715 of JAISRM010000063.1, read as the reverse complement.
GGTAAGCCGCGCTTGCGTATTTTTCATTCTTAATTTTTAAATCTAATATTCTTCCGGAGAGAGTCCTTCATAGGCTTTTCTCAGCCTATCCTGATAGTCGGCGTAATGATCTTTTTGACGGAAAGTCGAAAGCAAAACAAATACTGAACCGGCAAATAACGACAACAGACAGACAATGCCTATCTGTTTATAAAATTCGCCGTTATGGCAATCATTCTTTTCTTTTAGCATACTTTGCATTTCCTCGGCTCCGTTTCAATTACGGTTTTGGCGTCCGGACCTATCATCCTTGCCGAAATCGTATAGTCTCCCGCCGCAAAATAAACCCAATCAAACCACCAGTATCCGTCGCTGTATCTGCAAGGTATCCATTCTCCGCCGTTAAAAGACAATTCAACGTATCCGTCGTGAGAAGCCCCGATTCTTATTGCGTAATAACCGCTGCTTCTAACAACGTCGTTTTCGACGGGATAATCTATAACAAGATATGAGTTAAGTTTCGCGTTTGTTTTTACGGATTCTTTTGGCGCCGGCTTAACCGTATTATTTTCATTGGCAATTTCTTTGACATTTTCTTTGACGCTTTCTTTTTTTGCAACGCTTTTTTTAGCGGTTTTTTTTACCGCAGTTTTCTTCTTGGGAACTTCTTTAATTTTACTTTCACTGCTCGCTGTTTCTTTTTTCTTTGCTCTTGGCATATATTCCCTCCGGAGAAATGTAAAATCTATGTGAATTTTACAAACTTTTTATTAAAAAATCAATCGCTTTTTATTAGAAATCGCAAGCGTAAATGCTGTATTTTTTATATATGCGTCCGTTCATCATTTCGGCAGTGCGGCGCGTCATGGTATTGTCTTCTAAAACCCATGAGAGTTCGCAGTGTTTATACCCGTTTTTTAAAGCGTTTTTAAGACCTTTTTCATACATTATGGCTTCTATGCCTTTTTGCCTGTACTCTTTTAGCACGCCCATTACCATAAGCCTTAATCCGTCTATTTTTCTTTTATAATACAAAAATTTAAAAAAACCAAAAGGCAAAAGAGTTCCGTTAAGTTTCTTTAACACCTGATTGTAATCGGGAAGCGATACAAGCATTCCAACGGGAACGCCGCCTACGGAAGCTATTATTACCATGTCGGGATCTATGAGCGTTTTGATTTTAGAAGCAAGAACCGCAAATTCTTCGTCCGTCCACGGCACAAAACCCCAATTCTTTTCCCATGCGCAATTATATATTGAAATAGCCGACTTTAAATCTTCGTCAAAAGAAGTTTTGCTCAGCGTTCTTATCTTAAGCATAGGCATTTTTTTCTTTGCTATATTTACTATGCGTTCAAGCCTTCCGACTCTTGAATCGCCGGTTACGTCCATATCGTAAGCGTAGAGTTCTTTTATTTTTTTCAGCCCCGCTCCTTTGGCAAGATCAAGATAATATTCGTGAGTGTAAGGCATCATAAGGCTTGGCGAGAGATCAAAACCTTCGGATAAAAAACCGCACTCGTCGTTTGTGGAGGGGTTCATCGGTCCTATCATTTTAAAAATATTGTTTTCTCTCAGCCATTGCTTTGCGGCTTCATAAAGAGCAGCGGCCGCGCCGGAATCGTTTACGCATTCAAAAAAACCGAAAAAACCGCAGTTATCGTCTTGAAAATTTATATAATTGCGGTCTATTACGGCGGCGATTCTGCCTAATATGTTTCCGCCGTCGCCGTAAGCAAGAAAAAGACATTTACCGGCGTGCTTCCAGAAAGGATTTTTTGCTTCAGATAAAAGATCTCTGACGTCTGAGAGCAAAGGAGCGACCCACGGACTTTCTTTTGAATAAATTTTATAAGGAAAACGTATAAATTCCCTTAACTGCGCGTCTGTTTCAACTTTTGTTATTTTCATATTCTCATCCAAGAAAAAAAATAATCGGCATTCGAAAAGCTCTGCAATTTTTTGCAAAAGGCAAAAAACGCCTCAGGAAATTACGCCGAGAGCCTTGCCGACTTTTTCAAATTTATCAAGAATAAAATTTAAATGATCGTCGGTATGCGTAGCCATATAGCTTGTTCTAATTATTGCCTGTCCTTCAGGAACTGCAGGAGTTACGACGGGAGAAGCAAATACTCCTTCGTCAAAAAGCATTCTCCACATTTTAAAAGCCGTCAAATCGTCGCCGACGGTAAGAGGAATTATGGGAGTTTCGGATTTATTGGTGTTATATCCGATAGCTTTAAAAGCGCCGTTCATCTTCTTTGCGGTGTTTAAAAGAGCCGTTCTTCTTTCGGGCTCAGATATTATTAAATCCAAAGCGGCGTCTATGGCTCCGACGCATGCCGGAGGAAGACTTGCCGTAAAAATCATCGGACGCGCCGCATGTTTTATATAATCTATCACTTCTTTGCCGCTTGCTATAAAACCGCCGATCGAAGCAAGGGATTTTGAAGCTGTGGCCATTAACACATCGACGCTGTCTTCTATATGAAAATGCGAGCCTGTTCCTTTTCCGTCTGCGCCGATTACTCCCAGAGAATGAGCTTCATCGACAAAAACTCTTGCGCCGTATTGTTTTGCAAGCCTTGAAATTTCCGGCAAATTTGCAATGTCGCCTTCCATAGAAAATACGCCGTCAACAACTACAAGTATCGCCTTGCCTTCGTGTTTTTTGAGTATTCTTTCCAAATCGGACATATCGTTATGACGAAAGCGCGCCATCTCGCCAAAAGACAG
>JAISRM010000274.1 GCA_031273645.1 Endomicrobium sp. | reverse complement strand
CCAAACGGCAAACTGCGCGCTACCGACGGTTAAGTGATTTTTTAAACTTGGATTCCCGTTTTCATGGCAATGACAAATCCTTTGATTGCGGATTTCGCCTGAAAGACAGCTGTTTATATTGAAGTTTTCGCCGCAATGACAATTGTTTGGATTACGGCTTTTACCGCGATAGCAGCTACGCTGCTTTCCGAAGATTTTTGCGGGAAATCCGTCGGCAATTAAAAATTTAAACGACGCTTTTTTCATAATGCAATTATAGCATTTCACCGACAATCTTTAATTCTTCTTCAATCTCTTTCCAATCGGGAAAAGCGTTTTTCATGTAATCTTTAAACATTTTATTATGTTTTCTCTCTTTAAGATGAAGCATTTCGTGAACGGCAACGTATTCGACGCACCTTAACCTTTTTTTTGCAAGAAGCGTATTGAGCGCTATTTTTCTATCGGAAATATTACAGCTGCCCCATCTGCTTTTCATGCGTTTAAAATAAAAAACGGGTTTTCTATCGGCGCCGTCGCAAAAAACGGGAAATACCATACGGCTTAGTTTTTTAATTCCTGCCGAAATAAAACTATTTTCCTGCGCAATATTTAATTTCAAAAACCATTTTTCGCTAAACTCGGCGACGGCTTTTGACAAATGCTGCGCATAAAAACCGTCCAAAATTTTTTCTCTTTCTTTTTCCGAACTGCCGCGCTTAGCGTACAAATCTAAAGTGTCAAAATTTAGAAAAACCGCCGGTTTTTTATCGCAATCGTAAACGTTAAGGCTGTAAGTTTTTCCAAAAAACGTTATTTTTTCGCCGGTTATATATTTGTTTTTAAAAACTTTCGGAAGAGTTTGCGCCTTTGTTTTATTTTTTAATATCCATTTGATTTTTGAACGCGCAAAATTTTCTATAGAGTTTAACGCAAGTTTATAAGGAGCGGATACGCAGACCAAACCGCTTACGGAATCTATTTTTATATAGACGTTTCTTATTTTTTTTCTTTCGATCAAAATTTCAACGCCGCAAACGCTTATTTTTTCCATTCCTATATTATATATTTTTTACGGCTTCAGATAATGCTTTTTTAAATATTTCAATCCCTTTTTCAAGCTGAGCGTCCGTAATGACGAGCGGAGAAAGAAATCTGATAACATTGCCGTAAGTTCCGGCGTTTTCTATTATCAGTCCGTTATTTGCGCAAATCTCCGCGATTTTGTTTACAAGTTCGGGATAAGGCGTTTTGTTTTCGTCTTTAATAAATTCAACGCCGAGCATCGAGCCTATGCCGCGGACATCGCCTATCTCTTTAAAGTCTTTGCCCAAAGTTGTAAGAGCCGACCGGATTTTTTCTGAAATTTCTAAAGCCCTGCCGGCAAGATTATCGCGTTCAATAATTTCTATAGTTTTTAAAGCTGCGGCTGCCGCAACTGCGTTTCCGCCGTAAGTTCCTCCTATAATTCCGGGCTTAACGGCGTTTGCAATGCTTTCTCCCGCAGTTACGCCCCCTAAGGGAAGACCGGCCGCAACGGATTTTGCAAAAGCCATAATATCGGGAGCCGCGCCCCATTGCCGCCAATAATCTGAGGCAAACATTTTTCCGCAGCGCGCAAAACCGGTTTGAACCTCGTCGGCAATAAGTAAAATGCCGTTTTCGTCGCATATTTTTCTGACAGCCTGCGCCCATTCTTTCGGAGCGGGAACAAAACCGCCTTCGCCTTGAACGGGTTCAACAACTATTGCGGCAACATATTCCGCCGGGCTTGCTTCTTCAAAAACGGCTTTCAGCCTGTTTATATAATAAGTTACGGCTTGGCTTTCAGTAAACCCCGCCGGTCTTCTGTAAAGATAAGGAAATTCCGCGCGGTAAATTCCGTCGGGCAAAGGACCAAGCCCGTTATAATAAGCTTTTTTTGCGGTCATCGCGCCGCAAAGCAAAGTGCGCCCGTGAAAAGCTCCGGAAAAAACTATTATGTTAGGGCGTTTCGTCGCGCTGCGGGCTATTTTTACGGCGTTTTCGACGGCTTCCGCGCCGGAATTTACAAACATGGTCTTGCGTTTTTCTTCTTTAAGAGGAACTATGGAATTCATTTTTTCGGCTAATGCGACGTATCCTTCGTGCGTAACAATATTTATCATCGCGTGAAAAAATTTATCGCACTGATCTTTGACGGCCGCGATAATTTCAGGATGCGAATATCCGGCGTTTAAAACTCCCACGCCGCCGACCCAATCTAAAAATATATTTCCGTCAACGTCTTCAAATACCGCGCCCTGAGCGCGTTTAATCACGCAGGGATAAATTGAACGCACGGCGCCAAAAACGGCCTGCCCCCGACGATCAAGAACGGCTTTAGCTTTAGGTCCCGGCAAATGCGGAGTTATTATTTGCGGAAGTTTTTGAGATAACATTTTGACCTCTTTTTCATTTTGATAGTTTAAACCGCACGCGCAAAACGCCGCCGTTAAAATCGTAACTGATAATTTTAAAGGTTCCTGTTTGCGCGATCTCAGACGTGTTTGAAACGTGTTTTCCTATGCACGGACAAACGTCGTAATCTCCAACTTTTACAATTCTTAAAACGCCGCCGGCTTCTTGGGGAAGCCTTGATAAATCAAAAAGTTTGGAAGCTTCGTTTCTTTTTATAAATTCGGCGCTTACCGGCAAATTGCGCGATATGACTTCGTTTACTTTGCTTTCGACAAGCGACATTTGCAGCTCCGACGGGGCCGACGGCATTTTATAATCGCATTTGCTTTTTTTGCGCTCTATATGCGCGCTAAAACACCGGCCGCAGCCAAACGCCGCGTCCATTGTCCTGTTTAAAATATGCTCCGTAGTATGCATCGGCTCATTGTCGTCTTTAGTTCTTTCGTTTAATTTGACTTCGTCCATTTTTTGCTCCTAATAACTTAAAATATCTTTATACATTTCAGGCCGCCTGTCTCTGAAAATTCCCCATGAACGCCTTTCTTTTGCAATTGCGTCCAAATCAAATTCGGCCGTCGTAAAACCTTCCGACGACGAGTCCATTTGCGAAACGATTGCGCCGGTCTGATCTGTTATAAACGAATTGCCGTAAAACGTTATATGGGAATTTTCTTCGCGTTCGGTTCCGACCCTGTTTGAAGCCGCAAGCGGCATAATATTTGCGGCCGCATGCCCCTGCATAACTCTTTGCCAATGAAGGCGGCTGTCTGTATTTAAAATCGGCTCGCTGCCTATAGCCGTCGGGTAAAGCAGAATTTCCGCGCCTTTAAGCGCCATAATGCGCGCGCTTTCGCAAAACCACTGATCCCAGCAGATGCCCGCGCCTATTTTTGCAAATTTAGTGTCCCAAACTTTAAAACCGGCGTCTCCGGGCGTAAAATAAAATTTTTCCTCATAGCCGTGTCCGTCGGGGATATGAGTTTTTCTGTAAACGCCCAAAATTTCCCCGTCGGCGTCTATAACGGCAAGGCTGTTAAAAAAAGTGTTGTTATGCCTTTCAAAAAAACTTATCGGCAAAACCGCGCCGAGCTTTTTTGCGATTTTTTGAAAATGGTTTATCGCGCGGTTTTGCGCAGGCGGCTTGGCAAGATTGAAATGTTCATATTTTTGCGTTTGACAAAAATACGGAGTTTCAAAAAGTTCCTGAAGCAAAATAATATTTGCTCCCGACTGAGCGCAGTCTTCTGCAAGTTTTTGGGCTTTTGCAATATTTTCGCCGATATCCCATCCGCACGACATTTGCGTTACGGCTACTTTAATTTTTCTCATATTAAGCTCCGCGTTTTGCGTATTTCCGGCGGCAAAATCCGCCGTTTTGGAACTTGCTGCGTTATGCAGTGAATGTTTCCTCCGCCAAGCAGAATTTCGCGCGAATAAATTTGTATTATTTTTCTTTGCGGATAAAGATTTTCTAATATTTTTTTTGCCGTTTCGTCGGCGGGATCATTAAACGCCGGACAAATTACCGCGCCGTTGCATATATAATGATTGATATAAGAAGCGGCAAGGCGGTCGCCCGCTTTTCTTGTTTTTACGCCTTTAACGCTCTCAATCCCGCCGGCTTCTGCAGACGTCATAAACTGCGCGGCGGGCAGCGGAATTTTATGAACGTTTATTTTTCTTCCCGCGGCGTCTGTCTGCGCAGAAAGAATATCAAAACAGCTTTTTGACATTTCGTACTGCGGATCGTTTTTATCGTCGGTCCATGCCAAAGCGACGTTTGCGGGCGAACTAAAACAGGCTATATTGTCAACGTGTTCGCTTGTTTCGTCCATATATATGCCGCGTTTAAGCCATATGACTTTAGAAACGTTGAGAAAATCTTTCAGCTTTTTTTCTATCTCTTCTTTTGTCATCGACGGGTTTCGTCCGGCGCTTAACAGGCATGCTTCGGTGGTAATTGCGGTTCCCTGCCCGTCAACGCAAATTGAGCCGCCTTCAAGAACAAAATCGTCGGCGCGGTATCTGTCGGCGTCTTCAAACTCGCACATGCGGCCGGCTACCAAATCGTCTTTATCCCACGAAGCGTACAGCCCGCAGCAAGCGCCGCCCCAAGCGTTAAATTTCCAATCTATGCCGCGCAAACCGCCAAGCCCGTTTACTATAAAAGTCGCGCCGGTATCGCGCGCCCACGCGTCGTCGTTTTCAACGTTTACTGTCATTATTTCCGAAGAAAGACGCGCTCTTGCATTTTTATACTGAGCGGCGCTTACAAGCATTATAACAAGTTCGTTTTCCGATATGGCTTGTGCGGCTTTTATAAAAACTTCCTGCGCAAATTTTGCGCCGCCGCGCCAATTATCCGGACGCTGCGGCCATATCATATAAGTGGCGGCATGTTTTTCAAATTCTGCCGGCATGTAAAACCCGTCTTGTTTTGGAACAGTCAATAAATTTTTCATAGTTTGCTCTTTTTTCTGCGCGCCTCAGACTTCGTCTGCAGCCTTCGGCTGTTTTTATGGAATACAGACTGCGCGTCTGTTTCGTCAATTTTGTCATTCCCGCGAAAGCAGGACAGACTTCGTCTGGTTTGTCATTCCCGCGAAAGCAGGACAGACTTCGTCTGGTCTGTCATTCCCGCGAAAGCGGAACAGACTTCGTCTGTGGTTTGTCATTCCCGTGAAAGCGGGACAGACTTCATCTGGTTTGTCATTCCCGTGAAAACGGGACAGACTTCGTCTGGTTTGTCATTCCCGTGAAAACGGGACAGACTTCGTCTGGTTTGTCATTCCCGCGAAAGCATGACAGACTTCGTCTGGTCTGTCATTCCCGCGAAAGCGGAACAGACTTCGTCTGGTTTGTCATTCCCGCGAAAGCGGGACAGACTTCGCGTCTGTGTTTTGTCATTCCCGTGAAAGCGGGACAGACTTCGTCTGGTTTGTCATTCCCGCAAAAGCGGGACAGACTTCGTCTGGTTTGTCATTCCCGCAAAAGCGGGACAGACTTCGTCTGTGGTTTGTCATTCCCGTGAAAACGGGAATCCACGTTTACTAAAAAATTCTTTTTACATCTCGTCCTTAAAAGTAATAATTTCAGAAGCTATATTAATATTAAAAATGGATCCCCGCTTTCGCGAGGATGACAGCGGCGGCAATTCCCGTTTTCACGGGAATGACAGACACAAACAAAACGGACACTGGCTGCCAATTCCATAAAACAGACGAAGTCTGTCCCGTTTTCACGGGAATGACAGACCTTGAAAAACAATTAACAAAACAGCCTTCGGCTGTGGTTATGCGGACTGACAAAACAGACACTGTCCATGTTCCATAAAACAGACGCAGTCTGAAAAGAAATAATGTTAGAAACTATATTAATATTAAAAATGGATTCCCATTTTCATGGGAATGACAGACACAAACAAAACGGACACTGGCTGCCAATCCCATAAAACAGACGAAGTCTGTCCCGTTTTCATGGGAATGACAGACACAAACAAAACGGACATTGGCTGCCAATCCCATAAAAACAGGCGAAGCCTGTGTCAAAAATTAAATTCTTTTTTCGCGTCGGCAAGCGCTTCGTCCATTCTTGAAAGAACCTTGTCAAAATCTTCATAACTCATGGTGGCGGGCGGCTCAAAACGTATTGTGGAAGCGTTGTTGAGAGTGCCTGCCGTCATAACTTTGCGGCCAAAAAGGCCTTTGGCTACGCAATAACCGACTTCGCTTTTTATAAACTCGACGCCTATCATAAGACCCGCCCCGCGAGTATCGACAATAATTTCGGGATATTTTTCCTGCAATTTTTTTAAGCCTGCCAAAAGATACGCGCCTTTTTCCCTCGCCATTTTGGGCGCATTATATTTTACCATATAGTTTATAGACGCAAGAGCGGCCGCGCAGCAAACCGGATTTCCGCCGAAAGTCGCCGAACCTAAAATCCAGGGATTATCTTCAATTTCTTTAACCCATAAATGAGGGCGGGCTATAATTCCGGTTATCGGAAGTATGCCGCCTCCAAAAGCTTTCCCGAAAGTCATGATGTCGGGCGTTACGCCTTCGGCTTCGCATCTAAAAAAAGTTCCCGTGCGCGCCATTCCGGTTTGTATTTCGTCAAAAATCAGGCATATGCCGTTTTCGTCGCATAAATCGCGCGCGGCTTGCAGATAACCTGCCGGCGGCATAATTATTCCGGCTTCGCCCTGAATGGGCTCTAAAATAACGGCGGCTATCTCTTCTCCGGTTTTTTTAAGGCTTGTGATTATATTTTTTAAATCGTTTATATCGCCGTAAATCGTATGCAAAACCTGCGCAAGCATAGGGATATAAGGTTTGCGGTAAGTGTCTTTGCCGCAGACGGAAAGCGCGCCTATGCTTTTTCCGTGAAAACCGTTGACCGAAGAAATAAACCATTTCTTTTTTGTGGCAAGCCTTGAAAGTTTTAAAGCCATCTCAACGGCTTCCGCGCCGCCGTTTGTAAAAAAACAGTACTGCAAATCGCCCGGAGTAATTGAAGCGACCGCCTGCGCAAGATAAGCGCGCAAAGGGTCAAGCAATTCCTGCGAATGCAGCGCCTGTCTGTTTGCTAACTGAGCTTGGACGTATTTCATAATTTCGGGGTTTCTGTGCCCGAAAGTAAAAATGCCAAACCCGCCCAGACAATCGATAAATTCGTTGCCGTAGAGATCCACGCAGTAAGAACCGTGATCGGTTAATTCGACTGCGGCTTCGTTTGTTGAAACTGATTTGCGGTATTTAAGCCAGCCGGGGTTTAAATGTTTGTCAAAATTTTCTATGGTGTCTGAAACTATAACTTCTTTTTCTTCGTCGGAAAATTTTTCTGCAGTTATATAATGCAAAGCTTTGTCTAAAATTTCGTTAGTCTTTTTTATATTTATCATTTTTTAATCCTTTACAACGCGAATATATATCACATTGGTTTATTTAATATCCTTTCAGACTTCGTCTGTTTTTGTGGAATACAGACTGCGCGTCTGTTTTGCCGCTTCGTCTGTTTTGTCAATCTCATAAAACAGCCGAAGGCTGTCATCCTCGCGTTTTTAATATTCGTTATTCCTTAGCAGCCTGCACTCGAGTGTTTTTATCGGGTGGGGACACATGTTTAATATTAATATGGTTTCTGACATTATTGCTTTTAAAAACATAATGTGGAAAGAATTTTTTAGTAAACGTGGATTCCCGTTTTCACGGGAATGACAAGCTGCGCTTGTTTTATTAACCCACATGAAAACAGCCGAAGTCTGTCATCTCAAAATGTCTTTTAGTTTGTCATCCTCGCGTTTTTAATATTCTTTCTTCCTTAGCAGCCTGCGCCCGAGTGTTTTTATCGGGTGGGGATCCATTTTTAATATTA
>JAISRM010000251.1 GCA_031273645.1 Endomicrobium sp. | reverse complement strand
TAATATTAAATAATGAGAAGTTCCCGCAGAAAATCCAAAAGGACGGGAATTTACGGCGTAAATTGCGCCGCCTTTGCCTCCGGCAGCATTATTTTTTAGCTCCACATCTTTAAAATAGGCGCAGCCGCCGTCTAAATAAAGAAAACCGCCGTCTTTTTGGGCGTAGTTTCCTTCGGCGCTAAACGTCGCGCTTGAAAAATCCGCAACTGCTTCGGCGCCAAGATATATTGCCCCGCCATTATCCGACGCGCTTGAAAAGTTAATTGATCCGTTTCCTGAAAAATTCAGTTTTGAGCCGGCATCTGCATAAATACTTCCTCCCTGTCTTGCGCTGTTAGACGCAATATGAATTTTATCAAGGTCTATATCTGCGCCAGAGCCTGCAAGATATAAAAATCCGCCGCCGGAAACTGCCGTATTGCCAAAAGCGCCGGTATCTGCGGCATTAAAATTTACTCTGCCGAATTTTTCCACATACAAAGCTCCGCCCGAACTTAAAGCCGTATTGTATGACAGAGAAATATTGTCTCCGTTTAAATTAAGCGTTGAAGCCGAAGAGACATAAACTCCGCCGCCGGAAACTGCCGCGTTTAAGACAATATCCGAATCGCCAAGATTTGCCGTTGCCCCGACGGCGTTAAATAAAGCGCCGCCGTAAGAGCCGGCGGTATTTGCATTAAATACGCCCGAAGACACGGATATAACGCCGCTATTATATAGGGCGCCGCCGTTTTGCGCAGCGTTTGAAGAAAAATAAACCGAACTGAAATCAGCCGTTCCCGTATTGAAAACCGCGCCGCCGGAAGCCGCCTGATTTTGTACAAATTGCGCGGAAGAAATTAATACGACAGAACCCTCGTTAAAAAAAGCGCCGCCGTTTTGCAAAGCGGCATTGCCGGCAAAAGAAAGAAAACTTGAGTTTTGTGTTGAAATAAAAACGCCGCCCTGATAATTATGAACGGCTCCGCCGCCGTAAGAGGCTGTATTTGAACTAAAAAATACGCTTCCGGAATTTTCAATGCGCGCGCCTTGATTAAAAATAGCGCCGCCGTAATTTGCTTTGTTATTTGCAAATATGATTCCGCCGTTTAAAAATATTTTTGAAGTTCCGTAACTATATACGGCGCCGCCGTAACGCAATGCCCGATTATCGTCAAAAATCGCGCTTGAAACGCTAATGCCCGACGACGCATTATTTGCGTTTATAACGGAACCGTCTCCTGAGGCATAAGCGCTTGAAACGGTTACATTAAACAAATTAAAAATCGTATTTGCTCTTATCTTAAAAAAAGAACCCTGCGTTCCAAGAACCGCTCCGTTTGCGCTTATCAAAACGCCGGACAATATATTGTTTTGAGCGCCGGCAGCCGCTCCGCTGACGACAAAATCTCCCGCGCCGGTTACGCCTAAACTCTCGTCTATATTATACGCGCCCGCAGGAACTAAAAAACTTCTTTGCGTAACGGTCAAACTGTCTGCATTAACTATGTATAGATCGCGGTTATTAGATTGCGCAAAAGCAAACGACGACGCAAAAAAAATAAAACATGCCGTTAAAAATATGTGTTTTTTAAACATAAATATCCCGCCCTTTTTTTCTATTGCATTATTATCTGCCGCGTTATAATTATCCGCCGCAGTTTTGTGTTGTTTTGCATTTGGGATCAGCCGATGCGCCGCAAGATGTTCGTGAAGTTTGTCAGATGATGTTTTGAAGGTGTTGTTCGGATTGGATTTTTTTCATATCTTCTATTATAATTTTTCCCTGCTCAAATTCTGTTTTTGCAAAAATCAGATCAATGCCGCAAAAAAATAAAAGATGCCATTAAAAACATGCGTTTTTTAAACATAAATGACCACACTCCTTTTTTCTAATGCATTATGATAATTATCTGCCGCGTTATAATTATCCGCCGCATTTTTGTGTTGTTTTTTATTTGGGATCAGCCGTTGTGTCGCAAGATGTTCGCGGAGTTTGTCAGATGATGTTTTGAAGTTGTTGTTCGGATTGGGTTTTATTTTTCATATCTTTTATTATAATTTTTCCCTGCTCAAATTCTGTTTTTGCAAAAATCACGGTTTTATCTGCTGCAATTTTATCGGCAAACTTTAACTGGCTTGTCAAACTTTTGCCGTTTACGGGACCGCTTACGCAAACGCCTCCGGTTTTTGAATATTTTATTGAAAAAGCAAAAGCCTCTTTAAACAATTCCTCATCGGCGATCGCTATAAAAACTTTTTCTTTTTGCGCAAAAGAATTTAAAGAACCGGAATTGCGGGCGGCAGAAATTACTCTTTCCGTCCCGAAAGCAAAACCTACAGCCGCAGTATTTTGTCCGCCTAATTCTTTTACAAGATTATCGTATCTTCCGCCTCCGGCAAGAGTGTCTTGACCAGAACGTATTTCAAACACGGTTTTCGTATAATAATCAAGACCGCGCACTAATTTATCGTCGGTTTCAAAAGAAAGTCCGCAAGACGAAAGCAAACCTTTCAGCGTTTCAAAATTCTCTCTGCAGTCCGGACACCAAAAAGCGCTCATTGCGGGAACTCCGGAAAACTTAGAAGAATCTATTTTGCAGTCTAAAAGCCTTAAAGGATTTTTTTCAAGCCTATTAACGCAATCGCTGCAGAGGTCGGTTTTTGACGAAAAATATTTTATAAGCTCGCTTCTAAAAAGCGGACGGCAGTTTTGGCAGCCTAAAGAATTTATATGAATTTTTAAATCTTTTATCCCGGCGGTTTCTAAAATTTCAAAAGCGGTTATTATCATTTCGGCATCCGCCGCCGGCGAAGCGTTTCCGAAATATTCCGCGCCTATCTGATTAAACTGTCTGTATCTTCCCGCCTGCGGCCTTTCATAGCGGAACATCTGTCCGCCGTAAAAGAATTTTCCTTCGGGAAAAGAAAGATCAAAACGATTTTCTATAAAAGCTCTTACTATTCCTGCGGTTCCTTCCGGCCTTAAAGCCAATTTGCGCCCTTTTTTATCTTCAAACAGATACATCTCTTTTGAAACTATATCCGTTTCCTGCCCTATCGAACGCAAAAACAAACCGGCATCTTCAAATATCGGAGTCCTTACTTCAATAAAAGCGCGGTTTCTAAAAATTTCTGAAGCCGCGCGTTCAAGTATAGAAAAATCCTGCGCGTCGCGCGCAAAAATGTCGCGCGTGCCGCGAGGAGCTTTAAAGCTCATTCTTTTTTCTCCCGATTTTAACGTTTTTATCCATATTTATAACGCCCATAGACATGATAAACTGAAAAGCCTGATCTATCGTATAATTAGTATGCACAATATCTTCTTCTTTATACATCAGCAAAAAACCCGTCGTGGGATTAGGCGTGGTCGGCATAAAAACGCAAACATGCTCTTCCCCTTTTATGTTTTGGCGGCCGGTAAGAAAAGCCGCGCAATAAACGCCCGTTTGCGGATAAGGAATGAAAACGACTTTCTTAAAGCCCTTGTCTTTATCTTTCCCGAATAAAAAATGTATAAACTGTTTTGCAGAAGAATATACCGTTCCTACAAGAGGAACATTATTTATCAGTCTTTCAAAAAAATTTAATACGCTTTTGCCTATGAATTTGTTGGCTATAAAACCCAAGAAACATATGCTTGCTATCGATATTATAAAGCTTGACGCTTTTATAAGCAGATGAATCCACGATTTATCCAATATATAATGGCTTAAAACCGGAAACAAAGCCGGATAAGTAAAACTGCTTACCCAGTTAAAAATAATTTTTACGACAAAAAACGTAAGCCACAGAGGAATTATGATTATAAGACCCGTCGTCATGTATCTTTTAATCAAAATTCCAAAGCGTTCTTTAATGGTTTTTTTCGTCTTAATTTCTTCTTCTTTATTTTCCATATACAAAAGCCTTTCCAGCTTTTAACAGCTTATTTAATTTTATCTGCGAATCTGCTTCGGCATATACTCTTACGACCGGCTCCGTGCCCGAAAGCCTGAAACCTATCCACGTTTTATCGTCAAGAATAAATTTATCGCCGTCTATGGTAATTTTTTCGCGCACCTTCAGCCCCGCTATCAAATCCGGCGATTTCGTTTTTAAAGCGTTTCTGAAAGATTCCATAGCTTGCGGCGGAAGACGGAAATTAAGCCTTGAAGTCTGAATTTCTCCGGTCAGTTTTTTTATTTCCTTAAGAAGCTCGGTTACCGATTTCTTGCTCATGGCGACGGCTTCAGCCATTAAAAGACAGGCTAAAATGCCGTCTTTTTCAGGTATATGCCCTCTTATCGTAAGCCCGCCGCTTTCCT
>JAISRM010000093.1 GCA_031273645.1 Endomicrobium sp. | reverse complement strand
TTATAATCACCCCAGACGCGCTTTTTAGCGGATTGAAACAAAACCTCTGCGCTGGAAGGGAGCATTGAGACCGCATAATCACCCCAGACGCGCTTTTTAGCGGATTGAAACTTCTTTGTTGGAAGTTGGTTTTACGTCTGATGATGTAATAATCACCCCAGACGCGCTTTTTAGCGGATTGAAACTAGTTCTGCATGCGCGTCAATTTTTAAGGTTTTAAAACAACGCGACACACTTTGAAACAAGGCTCGGGCTTCCCCGAAGGTTGCCATTGCCATTGTCAGCTTGTGTCCGCTTTCAAGCGTCATTTCTTTGTTCATTTATGCTCCTTGACAACTTTATTTTATTGAGCTATATTATTATCAGAGGGAAACGTTTCGGACGTTGGGAGATTGGGCATAAGCATAATCTCGTCCCTCTTTTATTTTTTCTTAAACATAGTTTTAGGTCTAAAATCTTTTTTATGTTTCCCGCCTACCGTCTCATAATAATAATATTTTTTCTTATCAAGCGTTTTAACATACTTAACTACAGGTTTATTTTCTGATTTTTCAGGTTCTAATGTTAAGTTATCATAATGCTTTGTTATATGCGGTATTAGCAAAAAATCTCTTTCAATTACCGACGCTTGCCCTCTCGGATTTTCTTTACTTGCCATTCCGTGTTTCAACAGATGTCTTACATCTGTTTTTGTAATTTTTCTTGTTTTACCTTTAGCTTGTAAGCCGGTAATACGCTCAAACTCCCGCGCTTCTTTGCCTCTGATTTTTCTGTATTTTATTCCGCTCGTATCTCCCAGCCCTATTTTTGCCTTTGCTTCTTTAATAAGCTGTTTGGCTTCTCTTATAAATTCAGGGCGCAAATGCGCAATAATCTTTTTACGCGCGCTCGCATTATAAACGCCATTAAGCAGCTTCTTTAAAATGATATTCTCATAGTAATTCATAATCACCCGTTTACGATATGGCTTTTGTCGCTTTTGCAAAACGCAAGGAATAAGAAACTACGGCTTGCTCCGTATCGGCTTCCGCGTTTGATTTTGTTTCTGTCCGCTTTATAAAAACTCCCCCTGAAAGCGTATAATTAATGTCGGTTATATTCCCGCTTCCGTCGCCGACTTTTTTGACATACGAGCCGTCAAGCAACGTAAAACTTGCTAAATCTTTTTTCTGATTTTCTAAGAGATTATTTAAAAACTTATCGTCTGCGCTTCCTAAAACTATTCGCATTGCTACATCGGCATTGTCGCCCGTTTCATTGCTTGCAAATAAACTGTTTCCGTTCTTGCCTGTTTTTACGGCCGCAATATCATTTGGAAACGTTATTGTCAGATTGTCTCCGTCGGCTAAATCTGCAAGCGGTCTTCCTAATATAATTATGCTGTCTTTGCCTGTTAATGCTTTTGACATTTGTTAGCTCCTTTACGCAGGTTATGCGTTTACATATATCATTATGTTCCCTTTATGCATTGCTCCGGCCGCTTTAACTGCTATCTGTACTAAAGGCGCAATTCTTTCATCTCTGTCGGCTGCAGGCTGTTGATTTATGGGTTGAGTATAAATGTAATATCCGTATTCTGAAATGTTGCGCAACAACGCCTCTTGATTGCCAAACGTGTCCGAACGCGTCCAAGTCCCTGCGGCTAAATATCCGCTTGTTGCGCCTTGCTCTAAAATCTTTCTTAAATTCCCTTTTAGAATATCTGCGCCGTTTTCGGTTTGCGTAATTTTAGTTGAAGTCTGCGCAAAAGTATTAAAGCCCGCTGTCTGCAAAGCCAATACTAACCACGTTAAATTATATACCGCGTCCCAATATTCGTTTTTACCTGAAGTAAAAACTTTTGAAACCCCGGCAATATTAACATAAGTATCCGCTCCCGCATTTTGAGCTAAAGTTAATTGCGTTTGCGTCATTGTCGGGTCGGGCAGTATGCCGGCAAGGTCTTTTAAGTGCATTGTTATTGTGGTATTGTCGCCGCTAAAATTTACGCTGTGCGCTCTGCCGACATATGCCGCCATAAACAATTTGGCTTCTGTAGTTGTCGCAGACAGATAAGATAAACAGCGTGTTTTTGTAAAACCCGCTTGCCTGATAAGGTCAAAATTCCCGCCGACCGCAATATCTTCGGCATTGTTTGAAACCGTATATAAAATCATATTATTTTGCGCCTGAACGTATGCCGCCGCGCCGTCTGTCAAAACATCGCTTGCGGTAGTTGTCATTATCGCGCAAAAAGAAACTAAACTTTTAAGCCTTACAATTGCTGCCGCTAATCCTTCGCCTTCAATCAATGGCGCAATAATAAGCTTCCCGTTTCCTGCAAGAATATTGGGCTGCTGAGCAAATATCGCCTCTGCCATTCTTGCCGTAAGCGACGACGAGCCAAAGTCTGCCGCTACAGCTGAAGCTGAAGCGTAAATACCAAACGCTTCCGTAAAACTTTCTGCCGGCGCGTCGCTTGTAATAAGAAGCGCATTGTTAATATTGGGCTCGCCTATGCCCTGCGGCGCAGAAGCGACGCTGACGTTTATTACATTTGATATGTCTAAAACATTTCCCATTTTTTTACTCCTTGTATTATTTTTATTTTAATTAAAAATGCTTTCACATCTTTATTATTTTCAATTTTAAATATCCGTTTCCGCGCTGCCTTTAGGGTCAACTTTAATGCCTATGCGCCCCTTAATAAAATCTTTTGTTTTCTTTGTTGTCTCTGCGCTTCTGTGTATGTTAAAAGAAATGTTAAACCTATAAAGAATCTTTGCTCCGTCAATTTCGTCTAAAGCGTTTACCGTAACCGAATGCGGCGCGATGTGAAATCCGTTAGCTTCCTGCGTCTCTATTGAATACTCTGAATTTAAAGCCATTATAATATGGTCTCTTGCGGTTCTTGCGTCCTCGCCGTAACTGCAAACGTCAACGCTTATGCTTGTCTGCGTTATCAGCGCTTGAATAACGTTTATACCGCCGTTTCCGTCGTCTTCGTAATGCTTTTGATTTGAAATTATCTTATCGCTTGCATTGTCGCTTACTTCCACATATACCCGCTTATCTTCCGGAATAAACCGCTTAATGTTGTAAATCCATATTTGCCCGTCGTCAAGGTTAAGCTCGCGTTTTATTATTTGACAGATAAGCGTTAAGTAATCAGCCATTTTCGTAATCCTTCACTATGTGAAACTCAAAGTATCCGTATCTTGCCCAATCGTATTTGCCCATTATCCTGTATTTTGTTAAATTCAAAATTATTATGTCGTCAACGTTTAATGCGATGTTTGGCAGAGTATGTATAGTTTCCCATTTCCATTTGCGCTGTCCTTGCGGCTTCATTTGAACTTCTTGCGCGCTCATAGGCTGTATCACGCCTTGCGTTTCAATAATAGTTTCGGTTTCCTGCACTCTAAAATTATTAAGCGTTTTTGTAATAACTGCAAAAGTCAGCGGCTCAAACCATTCAAGCAGGGCTTCTGAAACTTGCGGCAATCCGCCGCCCGTTATTTTTTTGTCTTTGCCGTTTTTTATCATAGTTTAACCGTTATGTCCGCTATAGCTTTGTTGCTCTTTTTAGAAACGCGGCTTGTTATTGATTTACGCATTTGCGCCGTGTCAATCAGCGGGCTGTTTGAACCTTTTAATGCTTGCGTCAGCGGCGCATTAGGTCTCCATTTTCCCCAGCCTTTTGTTTTAAAGGCTTGTTGTATAACTCTTTCGCCGATAAATCCAATTTTTTGCGCAAACTTTGTTAAATTACCACTCTTAAGAGCCTTTTCAAACGCTGTTTTAATTTCAGCCTTACGTTTTGATAACTCTTCTTCAAAATGCGTTTGCAAAGGCATTCTTATAAAACTTCTTTTAGGGATTCGCGGGTGCGATGTGTAATCTCCAAATTCATGCTTAAACCCTATCTCTGCATTTGTTTGCGCGCCGTCTTTTCTTACGTTGCTTCCTAAAATGCCGATTTGAACCGTTGGAATTTGACCGGCGATAATATTCCATAATTCTTATAATCACCCCAGACGCGCTTTTTAGCGGATTGAAACATTGCAAAACGCAGCAGGGCTGCGCTTGGGGAAGGGAAAATAAAACGCGCGGCGTTTGCCTTGCCTGATATGTTGGGCGCACGGGGCGTATCAAAAGGCGGCCGCAGGGTATTGCGTTATACTTTTTTTGGCGCGGACAGACTTGCAAGTATTGTAAACAGGGTTGCAAAAGGATTTAGCGGAAATAATAAAGGCGAGTACATAAAATATCAGATAAAAAATATAGTTGCTATAATGGCGGCTACAAATCTTTTGCAATATTTATTAACAGGTAATTGGACGCCAGATAACGAAGAAGGAAATGAACTTGATTTGGAAATACCATTTATTACTGACGAAAAAGGCAACCCTATGGCATTGAATGTAGGCGGAACAGCTTTGGAGTCTTTACGAGCGATAAATAAGCCTTATAGGTGGATTACAAATAAACAGGGTTCAGCTGGGCGTGTTTTGATAATCACCCCAGACGCGCTTTTTAGCGGATTGAAACAAAATATCTGTCTATCGCTTTTTTAGCGTCTTTATCAAACATCAAACCTTGCATTTGCTGTCTTATGGTCATATCTTTGGGGAAATCATATTCATCATCCAATGCCGCAGCAGTTGCGTCCATAATTTTATTCACTTCTTCTGTTATCTCATTTCTTGCTTTGCTTTTTAGCGTAAGTAATTGATTCTTTAAAAATTCATTTACCTTGTCTTTTATTTTTTCTCTGCGCGCCTGCGCTTCTTCAATTTCGCGGCGCGTTTCTTCGTCAATATCAGCCCTTTTTAACACAGCTTCCGTTTCAGCGCTGTCATACAGTTTGTCAAATTTTGCGTTATTTTCTTTTTCAACTTCGTCAAACACCCTGTTTAATTCGTCAATTTCAGATTGCAGCATGTCGTCGTTAATATTTTCGTTAAACTGTTTTCTTTGCGCGCTTATTTCATTTATTACTTTTTCACGTTCCGCTTCAATATCTTTTTTTATCTTGTCATATTCTGCCTGTGTTATCTGTTTTTTATCACGCGCAATATCAAGCGCGGATTTTTTTAAAAATTGATAATCGCTATCGCTTATCTTTTTTTCATTTTTAGCTTTTTCAAGCGCGCCTAAAGCTAAAGCTCTCGCGCCGGCAACTAATAATCACCCCAGACGCGCTTTTTAGCGGATTGAAACCAATACTCTGCATATGTAAAAATAAGAGGACGCAATTCTTTTTATAACGCAGACGTAAAGAATCCAACAGATGAAGCGAGCTTTGCAGATCCGAAGGGCATTCATATTTATGACAAAATGAATGACATAGATATATATTTTCCTCTAAATGATTACGTCAACTACAATGGAGATATAAAGAGATTTATTGAAGATAAGTATTTAGAAGCTCGCGGCATCACAAGTTCCAAAGCGAAAAAAACTCCGGAGGCAAACGACGTTAATTCTTTATCACAAAATGTAACAGAAACAAAGACGATAGCTTCAAGGACAAAAGAAGAAATTGAAAAGTATATAGGAAATCCTACAGATGATATTGAAATATTAAAAGCGAATGCTAAAAAATATTACGAAGAAAATTTAAAAACAACAACAGGTAAAAATAAAGCTCCGGTAAATCCAAAAGCGGGGAAAATAGAATTTAGTAATACTGGACTAAAAAAAGAGTTATTTAATACTCATTACGAAAGATTAAAAACGTTGCCATTTTTAAGAGATGTTATAGAAAAAGGCGAAGCAAGCGATATTGTTAAAGATGACAAACACGAATTTATTGACGGCTGGATATATATAAAAGGTAATGTTGATATTGAAGGAAAGCCTTTTACAATACAGATAGATGTTGCGGTTGACGAATTTGGAAACAGATTTTACGTTTCTAACGATATAACAAAAAAAGAAGCAAACACGAATCAGCCGTCTATTAAGGCTGCCGCATCTGCTTCTGACAATAGTATAAACAATAAAATAAATGATGTCAATACTTTTGACAGCAAAGACTCAAAAATAACAGAGGAGGAAGAAATGGAAGAAACTAAAAAAGCTTTAGACTCAATAGTTGCAAGATTAGATGCGCTTGAGGGCAAGACGAAAAAGACTGAAGATGAAATCAAAGAAGAAGAAAAAAAGAAAGTTGAAGAAGCAGCAGCCAAGAAAAAAGAAGAAGAAAAAAAGGCTGAGGATTCAAAAGCCGAAGTTTTGGCAATGGTTGCAAAGCGGGACGAACTTTATAATCACCCCAGACGCGCTTTTTAGCGGATTGAAACACCGTATCCTTCAACTTCACCATTTAATATATAATTATAATCACCCCAGACGCGCTTTTTAGCGGATTGAAACAGCGTACCCGACGTTATAACCATACCTATAATGAATATTATAATCACC
>JAISRM010000036.1 GCA_031273645.1 Endomicrobium sp. | reverse complement strand
ACGTCTATGCTCACGCCTTCGGCTTGGGCAAGTTTTTCTACGGAAACGTCCGGTCTTAAATTAAAACCGACTATCAAAGCGTCGGAAGCTACCGCAAGAGCCACGTCGGATTCGGTAATGGAACCCGCTCCTCTGTGGATAATTTTCAGGCTTATTTCAGAAGTGGACAGCCTTTCTAACGCATCGCTTAAAGCGCCCAAAGACCCCTGAACGTCCGCTTTTAAAATTATTCTTAAATCTTTCGTTTTGCCCAAACTTATGTCTTGAAGCGAAAGATGATGTCTCGGACGCAAAGCGTCAACTTTTACTTTTTCTTTTCTCGACTGCGCTATTTCTCTGGCCTGCGATTCATGTTCAACGACTACGAATTTGTCGCCGGCTTGGGGAGGTTCGTTAATTCCAAGAAGCTCTGCCGGAGCGCTTGGAGGAGCTTCGTTAAATCTCTTTCCGTGCTCGTCTATCATGGCTCTTACTTTTCCGTACGTTGTGCCTACTACTATGTTGTCTCCTATTTTCAAAGTTCCTTTCTGAACAAGCACCGTCGCCACGGGACCTCTTCTTGAATCAAGTTTGGCTTCGACGACAATTCCCTCGGCGTTTCTATCGGGGTTTGCCTTAAGCTCCATAATCTCGGCGCGCAGAAGTATCATATCTAAAAGAGACTCTATGTTAATTCTTTGTTTTGCCGAAATATCAACCATTATCACGTCGCCGCCCCATTCTTCAGGGACAAGTCCGTAATTGCTGAGTTCCTGCCTGATTTTTTGAGGATCAGACGCAGGCAAATCAATTTTATTTACGGCAACTATAATAGGAACATTTGCGGCTTTTGCGTGATTTATGGCTTCAACGGTCTGAGGCATAACTCCGTCTGCGGCCGAAACGACCAAAATTACTATGTCGGTAGCCTGCGCTCCGCGTGAACGCATAGCCGTAAAAGCTTCGTGTCCGGGAGTGTCTAAAAACGTTATATAGCCGCCGGCGGAAGTTTTTACTTTATAGGCGCCTATATGCTGCGTAATTCCTCCGTGCTCGCCTTCAACCACATGGCTGCTTCTTATAGAGTCAAGCAGCGACGTTTTGCCATGGTCAACGTGCCCCATTATAGTAACTACCGGAAAGCGCGTTTTTAATTTCTCAGGGGCTTCAAGTTCGTTGGAAACTTCTTCTTCGGAATAAATAGAAGAGAGCTTTGCGTCGTATCCGAATTCGTTTGCAAGAAGAATGGCGGTATCGGTGTCAAGACGCTGGTTTATCGTAGCCATGCTTCCGATTGAGAGAAGTTTTTTTAAAACGTCGCCCACTTTAAGTTTCATTTTTTCAGACAAATCTCTTACGGTTATCAATTCGTTTATGCTTATGGAACCGATGTATTTATTTTCGGGAACTTCCTGTTTTTCCGTCTCCCGTTTAACAGGTTCCGTCTGAACGGACGTCGTTTTAACTGGATCCGTTTGGGCGGGATCCGTCTTAATAGGAGCCGTCTTAGGTTGTTCTTGATTGGAAAATCCGGATTTTATCGTCTGGGAAGATTTATCTTCATGAGCGGCAAAACGGTTTGACTGCGGCGCGGGTTGAAGCGGCTTAGTTTCATCTTGTTTTTTTTCCTGCGGCTTTTGAACTTCATGCGCTTCGCGTTTAATTTCCAGAAAAGTTTTATTTGATTCTTGTTTTGTCTGCGTTTCTTTGCGAAAATCAGCGTCGTCTTTTTTTGCAGAATCGCGCTTAACTAAATCCTCGCGCGGCTTTTCAACGTTTTTCTTTATCTGCTTTTTTACAGCTCCCGGCAAATCCTGAGAATTTTTTTCGCTTTTTACCTTTACGTTTTTTGCATCCGATTTTGAAGAAACGGTTTTTTTTGACGGAGACTTCGGTTTTTGCGTTTTTTTTGCAGAAGCCGTAACGGGAACCGCCTTTTTAGCCGCCGGCTTTGCGTTTTTTACAGAAAAATCTTTAGTTTTTGCCGGTCCCGCCGTCTTCTTTTTTGCCGTTTTATCTTTTTCAGAATCTTTAATTTTTATTTGTTTTGTTGGCATAAGCTTAGTTCCCTCTCAAACTCAATAATTAATCGACGATTTTTTTTGCCGCTTCAATAATTTTCTCGGCGGTTTTAGGACCTATTCCCGGCAATGTGGTAAGATCGTCAACCGTAAGTTTCGTAAGTTTTTCTATATTTGTAAATCCAGCTTTAACAAGTATTTCAACCGTTTTATCGCTCAGCCCTTCAAGACGTTCAAGAGCGGCCGTTTCCCTTTCGGCTTTATCATGGCTTTCCTGCTTTTTTTGACCTTCGGACTTAACGTCGATATGCCAGCCCGTAAGCTTTGCTGCAAGCCTTACGTTGTGTCCGCTTTTGCCTATGGCAAGAGAAAGCATATCGTCGGCTACGGTAACTTCGGCTTTCTTGTCTTCTTCAGAAAGCACAAGAACCGATATAACTTTAGCGGGAGCAAGCGCCGCAGATATATATTTTGCCGGATCTGTGGAATAAGGTATAAGGTCTATTCTTTCTCCTTTTAATTCGTCGATTATGGGTTTAACTCTTGCGCCTTTTATCCCTACGCACGCGCCTACGGGATCAACTTTAGGATTGTGGGACAATACGGCTACTTTCGTCCTCATTCCCGGATCTCTTACGGCATTTACTATCTCGACGATTTTTTCATAAATCTCCGGAACTTCAAGTTCAAAAAGCCTTTTAACAAGTTCCGTGC
>JAISRM010000004.1 GCA_031273645.1 Endomicrobium sp. | reverse complement strand
CGACTTTGTGGCAAATGTCCAGCCGTCTGCGACATATTTAATTTCATAGGGTTTATTTAACCCTTCGTATTCGCTTTGAAGCTCTTTAAGCAGATTTTCAATATTATCCGTATCGGCGTAATCTTCTTTGATTATTCCTTTTATTTCCTTTAGGCTGAGCGGTTTTTCGCAAACAAAAAGCAAAGCTTCCAAAACCTGTTTTATTTCAGATATTTCCATCATTATCCTCTCGCTCGGGTTCAAGTTCTAAATCGGCCGCCGCAGCCGATTCTTCAGCGCCGCCTTTGTTTTCGTCTTCTGCGGCAAGATCTAAAACGCCGTCTTCTGATTTTTCTTCAGGCTGAATTTCGTTATAAACTCTGTAAACTCTTATTTCCCCAAACAAATCGGACTGCTTAGCCGCAATCTGTCGGTTTTTTATAAGTTCTAAAACTGCCATAAAGCAAACTATAAGCGCAGTTTTGGTTTTTTGCATTTTCAGTATTTCGGTAAAAGACACATATTGCCGCCCTTCAAGCACGTCGAGAATTTCCCTTATTTTTACTTCAATGGGAATTTCCTGATACATTATTTCTTTTATGTCGTCGGGCAAAGCGGTTAACGCCTGCCTGAAACTGTCCATTAAATCAAAAAGCGAAACGTCTAAAACAAAATCGCTTTTGTCAACGACCGGCGCCGGCCTGTAATAAATCTGCGAATTTTCAACGGCTTTATAGGAAAGAAGTTTTCCTATTTCTTTGTATTTCTGGTACTCAAGCAGCCTGTTTTTAAGCTGGTCAAAAGGGTCGTCTTGAGCGCCGTCTTTATCTTGTCCGGAAGGCAAAAGAGTTTTGGCCTTTATCTGCATAAGCGTTGAAGCCATAACTAAAAATTCGCCGGCAATATCAATATTTAAATCTTTCATCATATCAAGATAAGAAAGATATTGCGAAGTTATTTCGGCTATTTTTATTTCGCTTATTTCAAGATCGTCTTTTTTTATCAAATGCAAAAGAAGATCTAAAGGTCCTTCAAAAGCGTCAAGATGTATATCGTATGACATTTTTTATCTCTTTTAAAATTTCAAAGCTTTACGCACCTGAGCCATTGTTTCGTCGGCAGCCGCGCAGGCTTTTTGCGTTCCTTCTTTAAGAACTTTCTCAAGATAAGCTTTGTCGCCCAGCAAATCTTTTCTCTTTTGAACAAGCGGCTTCATAAAAACCGACAGCATTTCAACAAGCTCTTTCTTGCACAAAACGCATCCGACGCTGCCGGCTTTGCATTCGATTTCCCTTTGACCGCAGGCTGCGTTAAAGAGTTTATGAAACGCAAAAACTACGCAGCCGTCGGGGTGGCCGGGATCGTTTTTTTTAATTTTTAAAGGATCGGTGTACATATTTTTTACTTTTTCTTTTATGCTGTCGTCTTCTTCGCCCAAAAAAACGGAGTTGCCGTAAGATTTTGACATCTTCCTTGAATCTATCCCGGGAACTTTTGCAGATTTTGTAAGCTTTGCCTGCGGCTCGACTAAAACTTCTCCGTAAAAATTATTAAAACGTCTCGTTATTTCTCTTGAAAATTCCAAATGCGCAAGCTGGTCTTCCCCTACCGGAACAAAATTCGCTTTATAAAGCAAAATATCTGCCGCCATTAAAACGGGATAACCTAAAAAACCGTAATTATTTAAATCTTTATTTGTGATCTGCTCCAATTGTTCTTTATACGTCGGCACTCTGTAAAGCCAGCCAAGAGGCGTTATCATCGATAAAATTAAAAAAAGTTCGCTGTGGGCGCTTATGCCGGACTGTCTTGCGATAACGCATTTATCGGGATCAATTCCCGCAGTAAGCCAGTCTGCGACCATTTCAAAAGTATTGTCTTTGATTTTTGACGTGTCGGCATAGTCGGAAGTTAAAGCGTGCCAGTCCGCCGACAGATAATAGCAGTCGTACTCTTCCTGCATTTGCACCCAGTTTTTTAAAGCTCCGAAATAATGACCCAAATGAAGCCTGCCCGTCGGGCGCATTGCGGATAAAACTCTGTTTTTCATTATCAATATAACCTTTTAACGTAATATAAATCCCCGCAAAAGCGGGCAAAGCTTAAGCCGATTTTATCCGCCTACTATTGTTTTTATAAAAAATTTCATAAACGGCGCGATAATTTTCCATAAAAAATCCGTTGACAGTATAATTATCAAAAATACGAAATAAATTGCCGGATGTAAATTTAAATATTTAAACGCTAACGCTTCCGGCATAAAATAAGCCGCTATTTTTGAACCGTCGAGCGGCGGAACGGGTATCAAATTTAAAATGAGAAGAATAACGTTAACGGTTACAAGCAAAGACAAAAGCATGGTTAAAGAACCCAAAACTCCCTGCTCAAAAGACGGCACTGCTTTAATGCCTCTTATTAACAAACCTGCGGCAACGGCTAAAAAAGCGTTTGACAAAGGGCCTGCGGCCGATACTAAAGCCGAATCAAATTTTGGGTTTTTTAAATTTGCATAATTTACGGGCACGGGTTTTGCCCAGCCGAAAAGCAAAGGCGACTGAAAAATAATTAATACGGCGGGAAGTATTATGCTTCCGAACAGATCTATATGCGGCAAAGGGTTCAAAGTTATTCTGCCGGCGCGTTTTGCGGTATCGTCTCCCCTGAAATTAGCCGTAACGGCATGAGCCGTTTCGTGAATTATTACGGAAAATAAAAGAACGACCACATATATAAAAATTTCTAATCCGTCCATTGCTATCCTTAAAATATCAAATAAATTCTAAAAATATACCCGTTAATTCTATATTTTTTGCATTCCTTTGTCAATGAAACAATTATATTGATTTTTGAATGCTTTTTTATATTAAAAAACAAAAAGCTCATACTGCGCGCAAAACCCTTATAAAAACATTATTTGAAAGCAGTATGCGCAAAATATAGGAAAATGAATTTCCGCGCAGCTTGCTATGCGGTATCAGTATTTAACTGATTTTAAAACTTGTTCCCATTTTCACGGGACAGACTTCGTCTGTTTTTATATGGATTGATACAAACCTTGTAAAACAGGCAAAGCCTTCAGATAAAGTCTGTTTTTAAATGTCTTTAAGTTTGTCATCCTCGCGAAAGCGGGACAGACTTCGTCTGTTTTTATATGGATTGATACAAACCTTGTAAAATAGGCAAAGCCTTCAGATAAAGTCTGTTTTTAAATGTTTTTAAGTTTGTCATCCTCGCGAAAGCGGGGATCCATTTTTAATATTAATATAGTTTCTGACATTATTTCTTTTTAAAGACGCAATGTAAAAAGAATTTTTTATCAAACGTGGATTCCCATTTTCATGGGAATGACAAAACAAACAATTCCCACCCGATAGAGACACTCGAGCGCAGGCTGCTAAGGAAAAACAAATATTAAAAACAGGAAAGACAGCCGATTGTTCCTCGCAGCAAGCTGTAGATATATGTTAACAATAAAAGGAAGTTATGCGTTTTTTTGATTTCAAGAATTGATTCCGTCAAGAATTGATTTGTTTTGCGAAAGTTTATCGAGAAGTTTCAAATAGTTTGTCAGATTGGGATTGCATTTAACTAATATTTTTAAGGCGGCAAGCACGCTGTCAGCTTCGGGCTGATCTTTTGTTTTAACAACGGGAAGAACTTTAGGAATGCCGAACTTTCTGGCAAGAGAGGCAGAAATCTTAAGCGTATTAAGAGAATTTTCGCGAGCAATATGTTCTAATACCGCTTCTTCATCTTCAATTTCCTGCTCGGCTTTTAAAAGAAGAGCCAAATCTTCTATCCCGAATATAAGCAAAGGCTCGTAATTGATCTTCTTTTTTTCCGATTCGGCAAAATTTTCAACCGCGCGCGCAAATTCGCGCTGCATTTTTTTTCTGCACTGGTCAGCCTGATTTTGAAAACTTAAAGGATATACAAAAGCTATAAGTTCGTTTTCGCAGTCGTGATAGAGAATAAAATTCTCGGCATAAAACATCTGTCCGCATTTAGGACAGCACACGATATTTATTTCTCCGGATATCAAAGCTTCTTTAAGTTCGGGATTATCGGAAACGCTTATAGCCGAAATCAGCTCCGCTTCAAACGTCTCCCCGCATGAACATGTAATTTCTTCAAGATTTGAAATAGACATAAAAAAATTTTACTATTTTTTAATTTATTTGGCAACGCCGCCGTCAACGCAGCTTTTTTCTTTACACGCGCAATCCCGCAAGCAAGCTGCGAGACAGACGTTAACAACAAAGCAACTCTTATTTGACCGCTTCTGTCGCCGGCGGATTTTCCGGGTTCTCTTCAACAATTATCCGCACTTCTACTCTTCTGTTTTCATGAGACTGAGGATTTTCCGGATTTTTAAACTCAACAGGCCCCATTCCGACAGGCTCGATAATATTGTAATCTACATTGTTGTCTATAAGTTCATTTGCAACGACCGCCGCTCTTCTGAGCGAAACTCTGTTATTATCTGCGGCCGTGCCTATGGAATCGGTATAACCTTCGACAAGGATTTTGATGTTTTTATCTTTATTGTTTTTGACAAATTCCTTTATCTTTAAAGAAGCGCTCTTTATAGCTTTTTTACCGTTTAAAGACAAAGCCATGTTTGAAGACGCAAAAGTATCGGCCTGCGTAAAAGTAAAATTAAGTTTTGATTTTGAAAGAAGTTCAAGCCTTGCCTTGCGGGCTTTTTCAAAAGCCTCTTGTTCGGCTTTTTCTTTAGCCTGTTTTTCCTCAAGTTCCCGTTTTGCTTTTTCTTCTTCTTCGCGCTCAAGGCGTTTAATTCTTTCTTTTTCTTCTTTTTCGGCAAGAGCGCGCTTTTGAGCCTCTTCTTTTTCTTTAATCTTAAGAAGTTTTTCTTCTTCTTTTTTCGCTTTAAGTTCAGCCGCCAGTTTTTCTTTAATCGCCTTAGCTTCCTGCTGCGCTTTTATTTTTGCCATGCGCTCTTCTTCTTTTTGTTTTGCAAGTCTGGCTTTTTCTTCTTCAGCGGCTTTTTTTCTTGCAAGTTCGGCCTCTTGCGCCTCTTGTTCGGCTTTAAGCTTAGCCTCTGCTTCAGCTTTTTTTCTTTCCTGCTCTATGCGGGCTTTTTCCTGCTCTTGCAGCTGGGCTTCTTTTTTTGCGGTTTCTTTGGCTTTTTCTTCCTCAGCTTTTCTTTCCTGCGCAAGCCTTGCTTCATAAGCTGCGATTTCACTTTCAAAACGGGCTTTCTGCTCTTTTGAATTTTGAGGGTTTGGCTGCAATACCGGCTCTAAAAGCTGGTTTTTTGCTTTTTGCAATTCAAGCGCGGCTCTTTTTTGTTCTTCAAGCTTTA
>JAISRM010000187.1 GCA_031273645.1 Endomicrobium sp. | reverse complement strand
GGAATTTTTTTTGTATTGCCCGAAAGAAAAACTTCTCTCGGACGCATGACCATTTCTGTAGCTAAAGACGGAATCTGCAATATCCAATTTTTCTGCTTCCCGCGGTATTTTTCGCTTATATCTTTTAAAGCTTTGACAAAAGCCGCAATGTCGTCTTTATTTGAACCTTCGCCCATTATCGCCACAAGATTAAATATGTCGGCGTAATCAAGCTGTATATTATATTCTTTTGCCAATATGCTTTCAATTTCATAACCCGACAATCCGGTTTTTGTAACGTTAACTGTAAGTTTTGTAACGTCTAAGTCAAAACCGAGTTTATTAATGTCTTTTCTTGTAAAACATTTCATCGAAGATATATTGTCGTTTATATAGGCGCGCCCGTATTGCGCCGCTTCAATAACCAAATCAAAATTTTTTCCGCCTTTTAAAAAGGCCTGCCTTCTGGCTAAGTCGGTAGTGGCAAGGGCAAGATAATTCGGGCTTGTCGTTTGAAGCATTGAGACTATTTTTTTCACCCGATTGTAATCGATGAGTTTTGAATTAAAATGCAAAACGGAACTTTGAGACATCGCCGACAAAATTTTGTGGGTGGACTGCACGCACAAATCGGCTCCGGCTTGCGCCGCAGACTGCGGCAATTTGTCGTTAAATATAAGATGAGGTCCGTGCGCTTCGTCAACTAAAACTATTTTGCCGCGTCTGTGGCATAGCTCCGTTATTTTGGCAATCTCTGTTACAATGCCGTTATAAGTGGGGCTTGTAACAAATACGGCTTTAGCTTCCGGATACCTGTCTAAAGCTTCTTTTATCTGATCGTAAGTTGAATTAAATATCAAATCGAGATTCTGGTCAATTTTAGGCTGAATCCATATAGGCCATAATCCCGCCATTATAATGCCCGCCATTATTGACTTATGCGAACTGCGGGAAACTATTATTGAATCGCCGGGGTTGCACGCGGAAAGAAACATAGCCATATTCCCGACGGAAGTTCCGTTCACCAAAAAAAACGAATGTCTTACTCCGTAAGCTTCGGCCATTAATTCTTGGGCTTTTTTTATCGGCCCGACCGGATCGTGAAGAGAATCGACTTCGTCAAAAACGGTTACGTCGAATTTAAAAGCCTGCCGCCCTATGTAATTTGCCAATTCATCGTCTATGCTTCTTCCGTTTTTATGACCGGGACAATGAAAAGAAATTACGTCTCTTTTTGCATGAGCCATAAGAACGTCAAAAAGAGGAGCTTTAGATTGTTTTGCCAATAATGCTTTTGTTCTTTTAATCATATTTTATCAAAAATAAAATACCGCAACTATAATCGTATTATTATCAAAACCCTAATTCTTAAGACGAAAAAAAATGCCCGGTAGAGGACTCGAACCTCTGACCCCTTCCATGTCAAGGAAGTACTCTAACCAACTGAGCTAACCGGGCAAAAAACAGAATTTAGATTTAGCGATTAAAGTTTAACTTTTGCAAATTCGCGTTATAAATTATCTTTTCGCAGGCGAAATTGCGTATCTGCATTCTAAAATCTACGCCGTATTAATCGTTATAAAAAGGTGCGGGCCGGAATTGAACCGGCGAATAACAGTTTTGCAGACTGCTCCCTTACCACTTGGGTACCGCACCAAAACAACGGCGATGTCAAGAAACGTAAAAACTGATTTATGAGTATATAAAATATACGAATTTTAGTCAAACTGACTTTAACAGCTAAAATGCTTAAAAAAAGTTTTTGTCTCAAAGGCTGCTATTTAAACTCTTGCAATAACCGTCGTCTTGTACAACCGTCCTTCCCGTGAAAACAGGAATTGACAGACTTCGTCTGTGTTTTGTCATTGCCGCCAAAGAGGATACATGTTTGCTAAAAAATTCTTCTTACACCCGATAGAGACATTCGGGCGCAGGCTGCTTAGGAAGAAAGAATCATTATATTTTTAAAAGAAATAATGTTAGAAAATATATTAATATTAAACATGGATCCCCGCTTTCGCGAGGATGACAGCGGCGGTTATTCCCGTTTTCATGGGAATGACAAACACAAACAAAGACACTGGCTATGTTTCATAAAACAGGCGAAGCCTGTCCCATTTTCATGGGAATGACAAAGCGCAGACGACGGCGGCGCATACGTAAGCGGCGCCGGAATTTTTTAGGGTTTTTGAAATTTCGCATATAGTTGCGCCGGAAGCAGATACGTCGTCAATTACGCATATTCTTTCTCCGCCGGAAAGGAAAGCGGTAAAAGAATCTTTTATTTCGGTTTTTCTGAGATCTCTCGGCAGACTTTTGAGTTCTTTTGTGATTTTAATTTTTTTTAATAATCCGTCTCTTAACGGTTTGCCGGTTTTTGCAGAGATAAGTTCGGCAAGCTTTAAAGAATAATTAATTCTTCCGGAATCTGACGGCGGAACGCATATATAAAAATTGAAAGAATCAAAAAAATTTTTATCTTCAATAATCTTTAGGCTTAAAATATCGGCATATTTTTTAAATATGCGCAAATCGGTTTTGAAGTCTTTCATGAAAGCGTGGAAAGCGTCAAAATCGTCGTAACTTAGCGCGCTGATAATCTTATCTGGGTTATTAATTGCCATGATATTTGCAGTATTTTTCAAGAGACTCTTCCCAATGGGGAACAGATATTTGAAGGGTTTTGCATATAAGGGCGTTTGACATGGGAGAAAATACGGGCCTTTTTGCTTTTGATGTAAAATCTGATAAAGGAACGGGAATAATAGTATTTTTATATTTTTTTAAACTGCAGTATTTTTTTGCAAGTTCGTATCGCGAAGCATATCCGGAATTTGTAAGATGATAAAGTCCGCAGACTCCGTCTTTAACCGCTTTAAAGCAAGCGCGGGTTATGTCAAACGCAAAAGTAGGAACGGAAACTTCGTCGGCGCTTATCTTAAGAGGAGATCCGCTTGCCGCCCACTGCGAAAGCTTATATAAAAAATTCTGCTTCCCGCCTCCTATAACCCAGCTTAAGCGGAGAATAAGACTTTTTTTTGCAAGGCCGGCTTTTTCTTCCCCTTCTAATTTGCTTTGACCGTAAACGTTTAACGGATTAGGCGCGTCGGATTCAAGATAAAAATCAGTTTTGACGCCGTCAAAAACATAATCGGTTCCAAAATGCACAAGAACCGCAAAATGTTTGGCGCACTCTAAAGCAAGCGTCTCTACGGCGTCTCTGTTTATTGCAAAAGCTTTTTGGGGAAAACTCTGCGCGTCGTCAACAGCGTTATAAGCCGCGCAATTTATAAGATGAGTGGGCTTGTAATATGAAAATATTTCAGAAACGGCGTTTTTATCGGCAATATTAAAATCGCATTCTTTAGGAGCAAAAAAATCAACTCCGTTTTTTTGAAAAAAAGAAATAAATTCGCCGGCAAGCTGACCAGACGAACCCGTCAATAAAATTTTAAGCAAAAGAATCTCCTAAAAATTATTTTCCGCAAACTCTAAAGACGGAGACTGAAGATCTTTTTGCGAAATTATCGGATTTTTGGACTTCCACAAAATATTAAGCTTTGGATCGTCGTATATTATGCCTCTTTCGCATTTTGGGGAATAAATTTCCGTGCAAAAATATTCAAATTCCGCCTCGTCTGACAACACTTCAAAGCCGTGCGCAAATCCTTCGGGAATATAAACCATATTAAAGTCGCCGGATTTAAGCGTTACTCCAACCCATTTTCCATAAGTCGCAGACTTCTTTCTTATATCGACGGCAACGTCAAATATTTCACCGCGGACAACCCGTATAATTTTCCCTTGCGCAAAAGGATTGAGCTGATAATGCAGCCCGCGCAAAACTCCTTTTGAAGATTTTGAAAAATTTATCTGTTTTATCGGCTTAACTATCGAAGACTCGGCAAAAGCCGCGCTGTGATAAAGTTCGGCAAAAAAACCTCTTGAATCGTCAAATTTTTGCGCTTTAATTAAAATTACGTCTTCTATCTCAAGTTTTTCAAATTTAAACGGCATGATTTTCACTCCGGTAAATTTACTCTATTAAATTTTTCTTTGCTTCATAGCGGTCTCCGCGCGACAAATTGTACGTTTTCCCCTCCGTCCCTTTAACCGTAGCGCGACCTCTTTTAACTTCAAGATTAACGCTTGGAAATTGTTCCAAAAGAGCAATTCTCGTATCGGAACCAAAAAAAGCGTTCACTTTATCCGCTAAAATAATTTTAATAAGCGGGTTTTTAGCCGAAGAGTCAAGTTTCATTATTTCGACGGCGTTTGTAATAGGATTTTTTGTTATAAACACGCCCTGCCCTTTTTCTAAAAATACTTCAGCAGTGTTAAAAATTTTTATAACCGCAATTCCCTTTACCGACGTGATTCTTGAACCGTAAATAAAACTTGGCATGTCGCCTGCGCTTTTATAAATCTTTGATTCTCCGGAGGGAATTTTAACGATAACGGAAGAGTCTATGCGCGATATCTTAACGATTTCTGCGGCAAATGCGTTTAGCGCAAAACAAAGTATGAAAACCGGTAAAACAATTTTTATCATGATTTAATCCTTTTGACAAAAACTCTCAGCCAAGCAAAACTTCGACTTTATGAGAGCCGAAAGCAAAAGGATGGATAAGCGTTCCGTCTATCGCTTTGCCGTCAACCGTTATTTTTACCGCCGAAGAATTCTTTTTAAGGCTTTTGTTGAAAAAAGTTATATCGTAGCGCGCTCCTCTGAAATTTATAGACAGAGACGATTCTTTAAAATCCTTGCAGGCCGGAAGCTTAGGATCTATTCTCAGCCCGTCAAGCTCGCCTTTTACGCCGAAAAAGAAGTTCTGAAACAAATATCTCGTCCATGCAGCAGAACCCGTAAGAATAGGGTATTCGCCTCTTCCGGCGATATTGGGATTGTCGGAAGAAACATAATATTCAGGGATCCACGGACCGCTTCTAAACACTTCCTGTTTTTGATTTAAGGGATTAATTCCGGAAAAAATTTTATAGGCTTCTTCGGCTTTGTTTCTTCTTAAAAGAGCCCATATGAAAAACAAATTCGCATGGCAGAAAAGAGCGTTATTTTCTTTTGCGCCTGCGGCAAAACCGGTTATTCTTCCGACTGTTTTATCAAATTTTAAATACGGAGGATAATTAAGTTTTAGAGCGCCTACTTTTTTATCGTAAAGATATTTAAAAACAGAATCTATAACTTTATCGGCGGCATTTATTTTGTCGGCTCCGCCTGAAACCAATGACCATGTTTGCGGCATAAGCATCATTTCAAAATCTTTTGAAGAAGGATTTTTCTTTGAAAGAGAATTTTTAACAAAAACCGAGTCAACCGGAGCGCCGCCGTTAAAAATGTAGCCGCT